>JAGAAZ010000042.1 GCA_017614895.1 Bacteroidaceae bacterium
ATGGCGCATTGGCACTTTATGAAGAGCTAAACAACGAGAGCG
This sequence comes from Bacteroidaceae bacterium, assembly GCA_017614895.1. GTDB lineage: Bacteria > Bacteroidota > Bacteroidia > Bacteroidales > Bacteroidaceae > Minthosoma. The sequence goes on from JAGAAZ010000042.1 coordinate 43, forward strand.
GAGGGACTCCCACCTACCTCTATGCCATCAGCATGGCACGCGAGGGAAGGGGCGATTCCATCGAGGCTGTGATAGAACCCATCGACAGCGCCATCGCCAAGTTCGGCAACCCTCTGCCGTCAGAAGCCTCCAACTACATCATCCGTCGTGGTCAGCTTTATGCCAATGCAGGCATGTATCGTGAGGCTGTGCAGGACTACAACCAGTACGCCTACCTGATGAACAATCAGGTCAGCCCCATCTTCTACTATGAGCGTTCGCAGATTGAAGTCAATGCCCGTATGTACCAGCCAGCCATGGACGACATCAACAAAGCCATTGAACTGGCACCCCGTGAACCCCTTTACCATGTGGAGCGTGGTGCACTCGCCGTTCGTGTCAGCATGTTCGACGAATGCATCGAGTCTTGCCAGACAGCCCTCCGGCTTAATCCCGACATCATCGACGCCTATCGCATCCTCGGCTATGCACAGCTGCAGAAAGGCGACAAGGATAATGCCCGCAAAAATCTCCAAAAAGCCATCGATATGGGCGATGAAACCGCCCGAATGCTGCTGAACACCTACTTGAAATGAAAAAAGTTCTCCTCTTTGCACTGGTTGCAGGGTTGACTTTCTTCATCAGCGGCTGCAACCGCCAGACAGACATCCTCCTCGAACATGCCGAGAGTTATCTTCCGGCACAACCTGATAGTGCGGAGGCTTGTCTGGACAGTATTCAACAGGAGGAACTTACTGATTCACAACGAGCTTTGTACAGTCTTCTGCGCACCATCATCTCCAACTACCAAGGGGATGGGGTCACTAGCGATTCCCTCATCCGTGCGAGTTATGCCTACTACAGCCAAGCCTCGCGTGAAGGGCAGACCACCGATCCCGACCTGCTGCGCCGCTATGCCCAGAGCTGCTACTACCTGAGCGTCTTCTACGTCAACTGCGACAGTACGGAGCAATGCACGGAACTTCTGCAGCAATCCATCCAGAGCAGTGAGCAGTGCAAGGATTGGCACACCTGCTACCTGGCACACACCCTGCTCAGCCTCACCACCAGTTACGACAATCCCCAGGATGCCACCCGACAAGCATTGAAAGCCTTGGACATCTACCACAAAGTCAATGATGACATCAACAACGAGGTACTCATCATGGGGCACGTGGCAGCCTCCTATCTTGCTGAGTCAAAGCCAGACAGCGCTTTGGCTTACTACCTGAAAGGTTACGAACTGGCAGAGAAGCACCAGTTGAGGGAGGCCCAGAACAGCATGTGCATGGGCTTGTCCGACACCTATTGCTACATGGGAGCCTTCTGGCATGCCCTCCACTATGCCAAGATAGGTGTGGAGACGGCAGACAGCACCACCCTCGTGTCTTCCCTACTCTCTCTGGCGCAATGCTACTATGCCAGCGACTCCTTAGACAAGGCAAAGGCGGTGCTCGACACCATTCCCTGCGACTCCGACGACTTTGTCAATCGCTACCTCACCCTGCGCACCCTGTCTGAAATCGCTGTGCAGAAACGCAACATCGATTCCCTCTATGCTTATATCGATTCTGCCTATGTATGTCTGGAAAACCGCTTCTCTCGCGCCCAGCAGGTGAAAGACGCCACCGTCATCCAAGAAAAGAAAGAGGTGGAAGTGCGCCATGAGACCGAGCTTCACCGCTGGATTGGGGCATTTGTGCTCATTCTCCTGCTGCTTGTTGCAGGCTTCTTCTATTTCTATTATGTACGCAAGCGCAGAACACCTCCGTTGGAAATTGGATCTGTGGAAGTGGTGACAGCCGTGCAGGAGCAGCCAGAACAGCACCAGCAAAACGGCCTGACCCCTGCCATGATGCAGCAGCGTCTGGTGCAACGCCTCGAATCTGTCCACCAGCAACCTTCAGACAGCAAACGGCAGAAACGGGCAAACAGGGTGTGGACAGAATTGGAAAAATTCATCAATGAGAATGACTATGAGTTTGTACAGAAACTGCGTCAGGAGCATCCCGATTTCAAGGAAAAAGACATCCAATTGTGTATGCTTGTGCGGTTGAAAGTGTCTAATGCCACCCTCATCAACATCTTCCAGATTGGGGAATCAGCAGTCAAAAAACGCAAATCTTCCCTGAAAAAACAAGGTTTCCATATTGCCGACCCTAATATTACTTTGGAACAAATAATTGAAAAGTTATGATTTATTTATTATTCTCATTGACAAATAAATAAAGAATACGATTTCCACCCTAATTTCCACCCCCATGTAAATTTTTTGTGAATTATTTTCGAGCTGCATCTGAAAATGTAAAATTTTTGTAAATTCATTTTCTTGGTGCTTGGAACAAGAAACACGTATCTTTGCAGCAACAAAATTGTATCACTAAAAAAGTACTCATTATGAAAACGAACAGTATCACACTTTGGGCAATCCTTTGCCTCTGCATCTCCACCATTTCATACGGTCAGGTACCATCTGACCCACCAACCGTGCGTGCCTATACGCTTCCGTTGCCTCTCAACACAAACCCCATAGGCGAACGTTTTGATATAGACGTAAACGGCATCGCCGACTCCATTCTACGGGACGAAGCGCGCAAGTTGGAAAAGAACTCGGTTCCTGCCACAGAGAAGAAGTCCAAGAAAAAGGAAAAGAAAGTGAGCAAGCAGTCGAGTAAGGTGCTCAAACAGTCAAGTAAGGTGCTCAAGCAAACGAAAACGGGCATCACGTTCGTCGTGGACGAAGACCTGTCTGCACCCAAGCAGACCTTCACGATGTTGTCATCCAAGGAACTTTCCAGTAGAATTATTAGCAAGCGGCAGATTCCACAACCAGATCACAACGTGGTGAAGACCAGTTTCGATGGGGAAAGCCTGTGCTATCTGGGCGAAGACAACTTCTTTAAATGTGTCGTGCATGCGTTTGCCGATCACCGTTCCCTGGTGCTGTCGCCCGATATGGTGTGGCTCCTCATTGGTCAGGGCTTCTCACGCTATGTGAATGCCCATTCTGAGGAGTTGCGCGACAAGCTGGTGTCTCATCAGGGCAAGATGGTTTTGAGGGTGGAGAAAAACAACGACGTTCTCGACCCTTCCAAGGGGGATTGGGCGCAGTTGTTGAACGATTTCTCCGCCTGCGTGGCTGAAAACACAAAAGGGGATGTGGCGGATATGATGACCGCCAACTTCTCCACTACAGGCATGGATGAACGTATCGCCTCACAAATCACGCTGATGGAGACCGTCAAGACGTATTTTGACTTCTGGAACGTCGTCATTGCATGCGGCATTCCCACCATCACGCTCGAGGGCACACCAGAAGACTGGCAGAAGGTGCGTGAGAAAGCACGGATGCTGGCACAGTATGGTCTTGAAAAATGGTCGAACGACCTGGATCCCATCCTTGCCGAATTTGTCAAGGCATCGGAGGGAAAACCCAATCAGGCGTTTTGGGAGAATATGGTGATGAAATACCGTGTGGAGAAATTCAAATCCAAGAAAGTGTGTGGTTTGTACGATCTCAACGAAACGACCCAGTTGGATGGCTGGTTCCTAACATTCTTCCCCAACGAAAACGGAATAACACCAAGTTATGTGCTTCATACGGATGACATGCCTTCGGAGATGGCGCGCGGCAACTTCACACAAGAATACATTGACCCCGTCACGGGTGAGTCATTGGCACAAATCCCTGTGCAGCTGTGGGCTGGATTTGTGGGCGTGCAGGTCGATGAAAAGACAGGTGCCTTCACCCCCAAGATTGGTTGGTTTGCCCGCATCGGCGACGAAGAACAAGAAAAACTCTCACGCCTGTATCAGATAGAAAGACACGGGGGACTCTCCTACTCTTATCGCAAAGAAACAGACACCCTGCCAGGCATCCTTGCCAAGATGACGAGCATCAGCAAATTGACACTCCGTTTCTACCAGTTCCCTGTCAACATCCCAGCATGGGTGGACAACATGAAGATAGGCAAACTCGAAATTAGTGGCAGCCTCTCCGAGGCGGAAGAAGCCCAACTGCGCCAGCGGTTCCCCGAAGTCTCCATCACCAATTACAAGAAGTGGGAAACGAAAAAAGAGGATGCCACCAAGGAGCAATCCGGTTCCATCAAAACAATAGACATTTCCGAATTTGAAAGCCTCGCACTATTTGACCCATACGACATCCGACAAGTACTGGAATGAAAATAATTACCGCAGGAGATCCTGTCCGATGTCTCTTCTGAAGTATTTGCCCTCGAAGTGAATCTTGCCAGCTTCAGTGAAAGACTTGACAAGTGCTTCGCTCTGGGTCTGCCCATAAGAACTGACAGCGATGACACGACCTCCTGCTGTAACGACTTTTCCGTCCTTGAGGGCCGTGCCTGCGTGAAAGACCACCGAGTCTTGTACATCGTCAATACCAGTGATTTCAAAGCCTTTCTGATAAGCTTGTGGATAACCTCCGCTGACCATCATGACACAGACAGCGGAACGAGGATCAAATTCGAGGGGCTTGACATCAAGATTACCCTCAGCCACTCCTTCAAGCAGATCAACAAGGTCGCTCTTGATACGAAGCATCACTGTTTCGGTCTCAGGGTCACCCATGCGGACATTGTACTCAATGACCACTGGGTCACCAGCCTTGGCGTAGGCATAGTCACGATCCACCTTGATAAGTCCGAGGAAGATGAAACCCTTGTAGTCAATCCCTTCTGCGGCTAACCCTTCAACCGTGGGTTTAACGATACGTTCTTCCACTTTTTGCATCCATTCTGCATCAGCAAACGGAACGGGAGACACGCTGCCCATTCCACCGGTGTTAAGACCTGTGTCACCTTCACCTATGCGCTTATAGTCTTTGGCTTCTGGAAGAATCTTGTAGTTTTTGCCATCGGTCAGCACGAAGACAGAACACTCGATACCTGAAAGGAATTCCTCAATGACCACTGTGGCACTGGCTTCGCCAAACATGCCATCGAGCATACCACGAAACTCCTTCTTCGCCTCTTCAAGTGTAGGAACAATGAGCACTCCCTTACCGGCACAAAGACCATCAGCCTTCAGCACGTAAGGAGCCTGGAGGGTCTCAAGAAAAGCGATACCCTCTTCAATGTTGGTTCCATTAAAAGAACGATAAGCCGCTGTAGGGATGTTGTGACGCTGCATGAATCCTTTGGCAAAGTCCTTGCTGCCCTCGAGCACAGCACCTGCTTTGGAAGGACCAATCACAGGGATATCCTTCAACTGAGCGTCTTGCTTGAAGAAATCATACACACCCTTCACAAGCGGGTCTTCTGGTCCTACAACCACCATATTGATTGCATTCTGCAACACAAACGTCTTGATGCCTTCGAAGTCGTCAGCCTTCAAGGGAACATTCTCACCCACAGAAGCTGTACCAGCATTGCCAGGTGCAATAAAAAGTTTCTCAATCTTAGGACTTTGGGCTATCTTCCAAGCCAAGGCGTGCTCTCTGCCGCCACTACCAAGTAATAATATTTTCATATCTCTTTGTATTTTCTTCATTTTTCGGGTACAAAGGTACGAATAAGCAGGCTAAAAGCCAAGAGAAACATAGATTTTTCACTTTTTACTTCTTCACTATTCACTTCTTTTTCTTACCTTTGCAACGAATTTTATTATCCAATAACGAAAAAATGAGCGCAAGGACTCTTGACAACACCTTGACACGAACTGTCGAAGAACTGGCACGGCCAGAATCGTACAAGGATCTCTATCACGAACACAACGACGGAACACCTCTACCTTCTGGCGAAGTGCTGAGACAAATTATTGACCTTGCCCGAGGAATCATCTTCCCCGGCTATTATGGTCGTTCATGCATTGACAAGAATACGCTGAAATATCATCTTGGCGTCGATACGGAACAATTGTACTCGTTGCTGGTGACACAGATTCAGGCAGGCTTAACTTTCTCCAACTTCGAAGAGAGAACGGCTGTCTTTGCGGCATATAGCCCCAACACCATCAATGCAGAAATGCGTCGTATGGCAGAAGAGCGTGCAGAGAAGTTCATCAACCGGTTGCCAGAACTGAGACGAGTGCTGGCTACCGATGTGATTGCCGCCTTCAATGGTGACCCCGCAGCCAAGAACTATGGAGAAATCATCAGCTGCTATCCCGTCATCAAGGAACTGACGGTCTATCGTATCGCTCATGAACTTTGGAACTTGGAAGTACCACTCATTCCCCGTATGCTGACAGAGATAGCACATTCGGAGACGGGTATCGACATCCATCCTGGTGCAACAATTGGCGAATACTTCACCATTGACCACGGAACAGGTGTGGTGATTGGCGAGACCAGCATCATCGGAAACAACGTGAAACTGTATCAGGGTGTGACCTTGGGTGCCAAGAGTTTCCCATTGGATGCTGACGGCAACCCCATCAAGGGCATTCCTCGTCATCCTATTTTGGAGGATGATGTAATTGTTTATTCCAACGCTTCTATCTTAGGAAGAATTACCATCGGTAAAGGTGCTGTGATTGGTGGTAACATCTGGGTAACACAAGATGTTCCTGCAGGAGCCAGCATCACACAGAAAAGATAAGTTATGAATGAATTCAAGATAATCGCAAAGACCTTCCAAGGATTGGAGGAAGTCCTTGCAAAAGAACTGATCAATCTGGGTGCTAACAACGTCGAGATTGGTAGAAGAATGGTGGCTTTCACTGGAGACAAAGAGATGCTCTACAAGGCAAACTTCTGTACCAGAACCGCCGTAAAGGTGCTGAAACCCATCAAGGAATTTAAAGCAAAAGACGCTGATGAGGTGTATGAAGAAACCAAGAAGATAGACTGGGAAAAATACATGGACGTGAAGAGCACGTTCCTGGTAGATTCCGTCATCTTCAGCGACAACTTCCGACACTCCAAGTTTGTGGCATATCGTGTAAAAGATGCCATTGCCGACTACTGGCGAGAGAAATCGGGTGGTGACCGTCCCAACGTGGTGATCAGCAACCCCGATCTCCGTGTGAATGTACACATCGCTGAGGATGAAGTGACCATCTCGCTTGACTCCTCTGGCGAAAGCCTCCATCAGCGTGGTTATAAGACAGCCACCGTGCAAGCCCCTCTGAACGAAGTGCTGGCGGCAGGTCTCATCATGCTGACAGGATGGGATGGAGAATGTGACCTGATTGACCCCTTCTGCGGCTCTGGCACCATCCTCATCGAGGCAGCACTCATCGCTCAGAACGTCTATCCAGGTGTGTTCCGCAAGGAATATGCTTTTGAGAAGTGGAAGGACTTCGATGCCGATCTCTTCGACCGCATCTACAACGACGACAGCCAGGAGCGTGAGTTCGACCATAAAATCTACGGCTATGACATCAACCGCCAGGCTGTGCAGATTGCCACTGACAATGTGCTGAACGCTGGTGTGAAAGATATTGTCAGTGTGGAGCAACGTGACTTCTACGAATTTGAGCAACCGCTTGACAAGGCTATCATCATCACAAATCCCCCTTATGGCGATCGCATCACGACAGATGACATCTTCGATTTGTACGAAACCATCGGCAAGAACCTGAAGCGTAACTTCGTGGGGAATGACGCATGGATTATCTCACATCACGAGGAATTGTTCGATAGGATTGGCTTCCGTCCATCCACCAAATACGCCTTGTTCAACGGCTCTTTGGAGTGTGAGTTCCGCAAATACCAAATTTTCGACGGCAAATTACGAGAGCGCCGTGAAGAGGGACTGGACATCAAGACGGCTGAAGACCGTCGCCACAACCTCAAGTTCAAACCTCACAAGAAGAATGAAGATGGCGAATGGGGCACCAACCCACGCACTGGGCGAAACATGCCGACAGATGACGAGAAGCACTACTTTAAGTCTAAGCCATTCAAAGAAAGACCTTCGAAGGACAAACCTTACGAAGAGGAGGTAAACAGAAAGTGGGGCAAGGACAGCCGCTGGAAACTGTTTGAGGCGGAGGATGAAGAAGAAGCAGAAATCATCAATCGCCACCTCGGCAAGTGGGGTGATCGCAGTGTACGTCCTACTCGTAACGAGAGAAAAGCGTTTTTCGAGGGTCGCACAAGCGAGAAAGATGAGAGACGTCCACGCCGAGATGCTGAGCGACCTGCTCGTAAATTTGACGGGCAGAAAGGTGAAGATCGTCCGTTTCGAGATAAAAAGGACGGGAAGAAGTAAAGACGAAACGTAAGGTTTCAAGATTATATTGATGGCCAAAGGAGAGCAACAACCCTTTGACCATCATTTGTTTGGCCTGTTCGGGCTTGCCACGAAAACCATGAATGACCCATGGCTGTGGTTCCCCATCTTCTTTCCTGCAAGTGGCTTCCAATTCACGACGAAGCATCAGCAACTCATCAAATGCCCTCACACAATGGATAACCATCGGTTTCTGTATTTCTTCTGCGATGGCAATCTGGGCACGAAAAGCCTCCAACTGTAAGGATAGGTTCTCTCCATGCACTTTATCCAAACCGCACTCACCAATCGCCCACACATCCATTCGCTTCGAGGCTTCACGAATCTTAGCGACTGACGCTGACCAATCAGCGGTCACCTTCCACGGGTGCAACCCCACAGAAAGCCTCACTTGCTCAGGATAAGAAGACAACATATCTGCTGTATCTACGTTCAACAGACAAGGCGCTTCATCAACAGTATATGTGTGGAAGTTGAACATTGAGAGGTATGAGGTGTGAGGTGTGAGGTAAGAAGTATGAGGTGTGAGGTATGAGGTGTGAGGTGTGAGGTATGAGGTATGAGATCACCAATGGAACTTGTCGGGGACGGGATCGTAGCCATAACCTCCCCACGGATGGCAACGCAAGATGCGACGACACGCTAAATAAAAACCTTTGAGTGGTCCGTGTTTCTTGATGGCTTCAATGGCATAGCTGGAACACGTAGGAGTGAATCGACACGTTGGAGGCAACAGTGGCGAAATACAGGCACGATAGAAATAGATAGGGGCAAGGAGGATATATGAAAAGATGGAGGAGAGCATTTTTAGTTTAGAGGTATGAGGTGAGAGGTGAGAAGTTCGTTAAACTTTCTCTGCTATTCGGGTGAGCGCCTTCGTCATACTCTTGTTAACGGCATAGAAGGAGGGTAACGTATCGGTAATGCACACAAAGGCAAGGGCCAAACGATAGTCCTTTTCTTTAAGGGCTTCCCAAAGAATGTGCTTGTTGAGTCGATAAGCTTCGCGCACCAACCGTTTCATCCGATTGCGGTCAACAGCATGACGGAACCGTTTCTTAGGGACAGACACCAGAATAGAAACAGGGGGCTCATCATTTCCATTCCTCCCATCATTTTCATTCTTCTCCATCTGCATAAAAACAATTCGCAGGGGAAATGCCGCCATTGAAGCATTTCCTCCTGCGAATAATCTTTCTATGACAAGCTGGCTGGTGAGCCGCTCACTTTTTTTCAATCCATAGTTCATTCTACATAACGCCTTATTTCAGCGTCTTGGCATAAGCCTCGATGATAGCAGGTACAGAACGGAGTTCTGCTGTGGGCTGGTAGTCCACATGCAAACCCGCATCCTCTGCTGCCTTGATGGTCTTCGTACCCAAGCAAGCCACTTTAATGTCCTTCTGTTTGAAGTCAGGGAAATTCTTAATGAGCGAGTGGATACCCTCTGGTGAGAAGAACACCAGCATATTGTAGTCGAAAGCCTCATCGGGCGTAAAATCATTGGCCACGGTGTAGTACATCACAGCCTCATCGTGATCCACCCCTATCTCGTCAAGCATACGGGTCATATCGTCAGTATGAGCTGATGACTGAGGAACAAAATAGGTCTCATTATGATGCTTGGCAATGATGGGCATCAAATCTGGCAGAATACCAGACTCTGGGAAGAAGTTCTTGCGCTTGCGATACTGCACATACTTCTGGATATAAAGTGACACTTGTTCCGAAACACAGAAATACTTCATATCGTCTGGGATGTTCACACGTAGTTCCTTGCAAAGGGCAAAGAAATGGTCGATAGCATGACGTGAAGTGAAGACAATGGCCGTATGTCCTGGAATGGACACTTTCTGCTGACGAAAATCCTTTGCCGACATCGGCTCTATCTTGATAAAAGGCCTGAAAACCAGTTCGACGTTGTATTTGTGTGCAACCTCAAAATAGGGAGACTTCTCCGTTTGAGGCTTTGGTTGAGATACTAAGATCTTTGTTCCCATCAATATAAAATATTATTTACTAAAAAAATGTCACTAAACCATACCGCCAAATGCCCAAATACAAGTGTCGGTAGCAATTCGACGGTGCAAAAGTACAAAAAAATGAGCATATAGCCATATTTTTTAACCCGAAAGTTAGCAATCAGCTTATAAAACAGCAATAGCTCGTATAAAACCACTACCAAAATGGCACCTCCGATGACAATATCATGACTGATATGAGAGAAGATATCCAGCAGTGCGAGAGGGTAAAAAAGAAAGGCTGTCAAGGCGGTTATCAGCAGGTATCCTTTCATCCATTTTTGGTTGGAATCACTATCAAAAAATGTCCAATTCACCAACGCATACAGCCATACCTTCAGATAGATGAAAGCCATACACACCACAAAACCTGCGCCAAACAACCAATAAGGTACACCTGTCACAGAAAGAAAACTGCTCGAGACCATTGGATCACCAAGGAGGATACAGGAAAGGCTCAGTGCTGTGATACTGATGAGCAGAAATATATGAATAGCCTCATCTGAATTACCCTCTGCATCATCGTCCGTATAGGTACGCTTAGTAGTAAAGAAATCCTTCAAACGACACAACAGGACATTCCGACTCCGATACAGAATCACAGCCAGAATGAAGAACATCACAGCCATTCCAGCCACAATGTAATCATCATTCCTCACAGCAAAGCCCTGTTCACCCACTGCTACTGTGCGGTCGGGCAAAAGAACTCCCTGTTTGTTGTACAACTCCGTCTGCCGAATGACATTGGAATCCAACCCCACCCAAATACTGTCGTTCATAAACTTTAATCGTAACCCTAACTTTTAACCTCTCACCTCACACCTCACACCTCTCACCTCTCAATCCCCAAAGAAAGTTCTCTTAATCTTTTCCTGATACTTCTCAGTTTCTTCCCAAGGGAACAGTGTCACCTCTATCTCCTTATCGCCTTGATAGCGATTGGTGAACTTCTTCACCACCCGTTCCGTTTGCCTACCGAAATGACCATAAGATGCCGTCTCCTGATAGATGGGCTTGCGGAGGTCGAAGCGCTCCTCAATAGCCTTAGGACGAAGGTCAAACAACTCACCTATCTTGGTGGCTATCTCACCATCTGAAAGAGCCACCTTCGATGTTCCGTACGTGTTCACATAAATGCTGACAGGTTGCGCCACACCGATGGCATAACTCAACTGTACCAGTATTTCGTCAGCCACACCAGCCACCACCAAGTTCTTGGCGATATGACGCGCTGCGTATGCCGCCGATCGATCCACCTTGCTGGGGTCTTTACCTGAGAAAGCACCACCACCA
>JAGAAZ010000043.1 GCA_017614895.1 Bacteroidaceae bacterium
CCCCGGTTGCTTCCCGAAAGCGAGTGCAAAGGTACGACCTTTTTTCATACTGGCAAAATCTTTCGGCAACTTTTTTTGAGAAAAATGAGAAAAAAGAGGGATTGGGACAAAAAGGAGGAGAAAATGAGGAGAATTAGGACAACATTCTTACATCATCACTCTCTTCCCTGTCCCTTTTGATTCATTGTTTGCCTTTAATATTTCAGCGAACAAGTGATGGTTGACACCACACGTACTTTCTTTGAAATCATGTGTTGAGATGAGAATAAATATAAAAAATCTCCCGCATTCACAAGAACACGGGAGACTTTCAATTTGCACCTTTAACCCTTAACCTTTAACCGAACGCCAGCTGATACCCCTTCTTGATTTCCTCCCTTCTAATGAGGTTGGCACACCCTACCCCGTTTTCCACCAGTGCCATTGCTCGGACGAGTTCGCACGCCCAGTAGGTGTCGTCATCATCGAGACTTCCGATTTGCAGGATGAAGTTGGGTGGTACACCCATCTCTTCACACACAAAACCGATGTATGCCCGTGTCTGGTTCTCGCTGGGTGGCGCCCACCGTTCGATGATGGTGCGCACGGAATATCTCTGGTACTTCACTCGGTATGTCCTCAGCAGTCGGAAGGCAGCCCTGTAGCCCCACTCCATTGCCTTGAACTGATAAAAACTCTTGTCATTCTGCACTTTCAGCAGACCCTTCCACTGATCCTTGCTTCTGCGGATATTCAATGGATTACAATTTCTAATTCCTCTTGGTATCATATTTTTCTTTTTTTATTCACATTGATTGCTGTACTCTTCGGGAAGGCGATACTATATGCCTTGTCGAGGGCTTTGAGACTCACCTTGCGCATACCGATGTTCAGTTGGGTGGCGACAAGGGCACGGAGGAATTCTCTGTGCTTGCGTGGATAAAGTCTGGGAGGCGGTAATGCATCCCAGCCACACACCTGCTCGTCATCCACCACGGTTTTGTTGCACACCTCCCAGATGAAGTCGTCAGTGGCTTTACTTCCGAACCACGATTGCAGCACGCGACGGATGCAGAAGCGTTTGTACTGACCTCCGAGGAGGCGCCTCGTGCGCTCCAGCCGAAGCCAGAGCTGCACGAAGCATTCTTGAGTATTTTGGATTTCCATATCAAATTGATTTTGAACTTCGTTCGAAATTGCTCACGCAATTTTGACCATTTTGACCTTGACCATCATGACCACAAATCTTTAACCATTAACCTTTCTGTATCGCCCCTCCTCCGTCTGCACCACCAAGCCCTGCTTGCGCCAGTTCTTCAGCATCTGCCTGACGCTGTTGTGCGTCACGCTGGCACCTTTGATGGCGATGCTGTGTTGGGTGGCTTGCTCGAAGGTGAACTGCACGTCCAGACGCTCGAAGATAGAGTCGTTCTTGCCTCGTTTCGTTCGTTCGCCGTACTGGCTACCTGCATAGTCACGACTGCTGAAAGCATTCTCGATACGGTCGCGGAAGAAGTGGAGGGCATTCTCGATGAGCGAGTCGGCGATCACATCGTAAGTCTCCAGCAGCTGCGGTGTCTGCGTCTTCAAGAGCTGTTCCTTCCACAGGTTCGGATGCTGTTTTAGCTGTGTCTCGGCACCATTCAGCCCGTGTTTCTGGATGAGTGTCTCAGCCACCTTGCAGAGCATCAGACAACAGGTCATGCGTTGTGCTGTCACACAGACACGGAAACGTTGGCGAGCCATCACCTTATCGTCGTTCTTCATCGTCTCCAGACGAATCCTTTCCACCCACTCGCGACCCTTGGCTTCGAGTTTGGGCAGCACTACCTCGCCTTGCATCAGCGGCAGCAAGTGGGCAATCTGCTGGATGCGCTCTGTCTGGCGGTCGGTCAGCACGTAGGGCTTGTCTTCCAAGGGTGCAAAGGTGTTGTCGGGTGTGCGAGCCACGGCGATACGGCTCTGGAAACCGTCGGTATAGTTGCTCACCACACGGTAGAGGGCATCGGGTGTGCCACACATGACCACATTCCACAGCAGATGCTCGATATGCACGTTCACTGCCTCTGCGCTTCGTGCCTCACGTTCATACTTGGTGCCGTCGTAGCTCTGGCGCAGCATGACTGAAAAGTCACTCATGGTCGATTTCCATTTCTGTGCCACCGTATCTGCCTCAGGTGTGAAGGAGAAAGCGTGCTTGCCTTCGGTATTGGCCAGACGTTCTGCCAAGTTGGCAACGGTGTTGTTCAAGGTGAGGCAACGCACGGGGAGTTTGGGCTCCTCGGGTTGCTCCTTCTTGTTTTTGGCAGCACGTTTTTTGGCTCGCCACTCGTCCTCCTGCATCTGGTACATCTTGTCCAGCGCCTGCACCTCGCTCATCCAAGCCTCCACCACAGGGTCTATCTGCCCCTTGCCAGATGCAAAATCACCAGCGATGTAAGCAATGAGGTTGAGTCCTTTCTTCTGACCATGAACATCCAACACCACACCCGTCGCGAGTGTGCCGATGCAGGGACAGATGGCGGTCAGCACAGGCATTGCCAACGTAGGGCCTACTGCAGCAATGGACTCCTTAATGCCTTGCGGCATTCTTTGAGTTGACAGCTGACAGTTGAGAGTTGACATTTTTTCATCCTCGTCGGTGTCCTGCTGCTCACCATCCATCTTGAGTTCCTCACTCAGAAGGATTTCCTTCATCACCTTGCTGATGCCCTTGGGCGGTTCCTTGCAGGCGGAATCCACCACGGATTTCAGTTCCACCTCGGTCAGTCCCAACCTTGGAATGATATCCATCAGCACCTCCTTCTTGTTGTCGCAGATGGCACGCAGGTTCACCGCCAACTGATACAGCTTCACGTTGCGCTCACCCTCCTGCGGCTCACCACCATTTCTGCGCCAATACTCACGAATTATATCTTCATATTTGATGCCTTTGAAAGATTTTGAGGTATGAGGCATGAGGTCTGAGGTATGAGAAATGTTATGCTGCTGAGGTACTAACGCGCAAGGTATCCTCTCACCTCTCACCTCATACTTCTCACCTCTAATCTCAAACACTTCATCGTCCAAGTATAAGAGGTCTTCCTCCGTGGTCGTAAAGAACACTCTCGTGATGTCCTTCGCACCCTTATCGAATTCCACTTCCAAGAGCTCGCTTGCCCATTTCAAGTTCTCCTCCTGGCTCAGTTCTGGCTTGCGTTTGAACACCAGGTGATAACCCTGTGCCCGTGCGCTCAGTTCCAGCATCAGCAAACCCAGTTCGTCTTTCTTACTGAGAATTCGCTCCTTCACCTGTGGCATCTTTTCGGCAGCGATATGGTCAATGTCCATCCCCACCGTCGTGCTCATTCGGGTGCTTCCCTTCAACGAACCGTCCTCATTGGGTAGGCAACTGTAGTTCATCTGCACTAGATGCCGCTTCTGGTGTTCATCACCCTCACGCACTGCCTTCACCACTGCTTTCTGTTTTTCAGTCCCACGCGATTTCAGATAGGCCTCGCGGGTGAGGACTGGGCGCATCATCTTCGCCCCATCCTGATAATAGATTTCATGTACACTCATAATTGTCAAAACTTCAAAACTTCAATTCTTCAATTCTTAGAAGTTCGGGTATCCCAGTTTAGCGTTCAGGTAATGCAGACCGTTCATCGTCCAGGTCATGTAGGTGCGCACCTTCTTCTCTCCCTTCAGTGAATAGGA
>JAGAAZ010000007.1 GCA_017614895.1 Bacteroidaceae bacterium
ATGTTGGTGATGCACACACGGTCGCTGTCGACAAGGGTCAACTGCTTGATGCCGCTGCGAATCAGGCTCTCGGCGCACCACGAACCGACGCCACCCACGCCAAAGATGATCACACGCTTTGCTGCGATGCGGCTCATTGCCTCGTCGCCCAACAGGAGTTCCGCCCTGCGGAATATTGCTTGTTCTATTGCCATAGTGTTTATTTTGGGTGCAAAGGTACGATTAAGTGAGAGAAGAATCAAATTTATTTGAATTTTTCCGAACGTGAGTACCTTCGAGCGTAGCTCAACGGTACGACATAAAAGTGAAAAGTGAAGAGTGAAAAGTGAAAAATACCCTCTTTATGGTACGACAATACCACATCATCGGGATTTCGGGGGTGGCGAAATGTCCGTACCTTTGCACCAGATTTCAGAACAAACAAAAAACTTCGTACATTAATTAAATTAAAAGAGAAAAATGAAAAAGGTATTATTATTGTTTTTAGCGGTAACGACGCTGGGACTTGTATCGTGCAACAGCAACGATGATGAGAATGGAATTGTGATTGACGGTATTGACCTCTCGAAGGATGTGGACTGCTGCTCGGCTGAGGAGGCACTGCAGGTGTACAAGTTCTTGCAGACGGTGAAGATTGTGCCAGCACTCTCTACAGAGGTGGACGGACTGTACAACGTGTGGGCCTACACCAAGACTGGCACGCTGCACAGGGGTTACAACGACATCTACTTCGTGGTGACCAAAAAGAAGACGGGCAACTACGTGAAAAACTTCGACATCACGAACGTGACTCCCCTCATGAACATGGTCAAGATGAACATGTGGCATAGTACGCCAGTGGGACCAGCAGTGGAGAGCTTTGATGAGACACGTCTGGCAGTGAAGCACGGTTGGGTTTCCTTCCTGATGAACACAAGTGAGGCAGGCACATGGCAGATCTCTTATGACATCTCTGTATTGGGCAGCACGGGCGGCATCAAGGATGCACCTATCACAGTGGATGCTCTGCCTGCAGGTCAGGATTGGCTGAAGAACTTTAAGGTGGGCGACGACACGTATTTCCTCTCGCTGGTGAACCCATCAGACTTCGTGACCGGCTCGAACACCATTCAGGCATACATCTCGAAGAAGAGCAACCCCATCACCACGCCTTATGCGTTGGCTTCGGAGACATTCACCATCGAGATTGACCCTCGTATGCCAGACATGGGTAGCCACACATCGCCCGACAACGTAGCCCTCACCAAGCAGGCTGACGGTTCCTACAAGGGCAGCATCAACCTGACCATGACCGGATTGTGGCGCATCCACCTGACGGTAAAGGACTCCAAGGGTAACATCGTGGCAGGTGGCGACAATCAGAAAGACGGATTCAGTTCGCTGTATTGGGACGTAACACTTTGAAGTGAAAAGTGAAAAATTAAAAACGAAAAATTTGCTACCGCGAAAGTTTTCCAACAGGTGGCTTACAATTGCGGTAGCAAATTTTTCATTTTTCACTTTTAGTTTTTAACTTTCAAAATGAAAAATGATTGGAACATTACTTTTAGCCATATTATTACCCGCTGATACCATACCCACCTCGTCACTCCTCATCGACGAGGTGGTGGTGGTATCAAAGGCGGGGGAAGGACAGAAACGCTCTGCCAAGGGACAGGTGGCAAGCATCGAGGAGCATCTGGCGGAACTCTCACATGTGGACTTGGTGAGAAGGGGGTCGTATGCATTGGAGCCTGTGGTGAACAACATGGCAACGGAACGTGTATCGACCACCATCGACGGCATGAAGATCTTCTATGCCTGCACCGACAAGATGGATCCTGTGACCTCCTACGTGGAGACCAGCAACCTGCAGAGCATCCTGCTCAACTCGGGACTGAACGGCAATTCGCAATCGACGGGAAACATCGGTGGAAGCCTGGATCTGAAACTGCGCCGCTCTGGATTTGATGGTGATGCCTTCCAACTGGGTGCGAACGCTGGTTACGAGACCAACGGACACCTGCAGGTGTATGGAGTGGACGGGGCTGTATCGTCACGCAGATTCTACACCAATGCTGGCGTTTTCTACCGTCATGCCGACAACTACAAGGAGGGTGGCGGCAAGGAGGTACTGTTCTCGCAGTTTCAGAAGGTGAATGTGTATGACAACTTTGGCATCCGACTCACCGACGAGGGACGCGACGTGGTGGAGGGCACCTTCATCTACGACCGTGCCAGCAACGTGGGTTATCCTGCCCTGAACATGGATGTGCTGAAAGCTGAGGCATTCATCACGGCACTCTCCTATCGGCACCAGTTCAAAGAGAGTTTCCTGAATTCG
Source organism: Bacteroidaceae bacterium (assembly GCA_017614895.1). Classification (GTDB taxonomy): domain Bacteria; phylum Bacteroidota; class Bacteroidia; order Bacteroidales; family Bacteroidaceae; genus Minthosoma. The sequence continues at coordinate 2,324 of JAGAAZ010000007.1, forward strand.
TGGGAGACGAAGGCATACTATAACCACATCACCCACATCATGGACGACACGAAGCGTCCTGACGTGGAGATCCACATGGATATGCCCGGCAAGAGCTGGACCAGCGGACTCTACAGCCTCATCTCAGGTAGCAAAGGACGACACGACGTGCAGGCGAACTACGACCTCTACTACAACCGTCTCTTTGCCGACATGACGATGTATCCAGGCGGTGCAGCACCGATGTATATGGTCACCTGGCCTGATGTGGGTACGCTCAACACGGGTGTGGCTCTGAACGACCGCATCTCACTGACCGACCGACAGTCGCTGAACCTCATCGCCAAATGGGCGGTACAGTGGCAGAAGCTCAACAATGAGGAGGGCTACCACGCCCTGCGGGTGTTCTTCCCGGGTATGAAGGACAGCTACAACCAAGTGATCGGACGTGTTGCTGCCACCTATCAACTGTCACTCAGCAACTCCCAGTTGTCTTTCGGAGCTGGTTGGGGAAGTCGGGCACCGACGGTGACAGAGGCGTATGGCTACTATCTGAACAACACGTTCGACCAGTATGACTACATCGGCAATCCACGCCTGAAGAATGAGAGTGCCATCGAGCTGAACGGTAGCTATAAACTTTCAACTCTCAACTCTAAACTGTCAATTTCCCTCGATGCCAACGCTTTCTTCTTCTCCAACTACATCATCGGCCAGTTCGAGAATCGTCTCTCGCCCATGACCGTCGATGCTGAGGGTGTGAAAGTGTATGGCAACCTCAGTCACGCCACCATCGTCAACACAGCCTTCAATACTGATTGGAAACTGCTCCCATGGCTGACTTGGAGCACACGGCTCAGCTATGCCGTCGGACGTGATGACCAGAGTGATCCGCTGCCCCTCATCTCACCATTCTCCTACACATCGAGCCTCACCTTCGCCTACAAGCACTTTCAGGGCAAGGCAGAAGTGCGTGGCAACAGCAAACAGGTGAACTACGGAAAGAAATACGGGGAAACTGCCACGCCAGCATGGGCTATTGGCAATATCAGCGGACAATATACGTTATTGATTCAAGAACACGCATTGACGTTCCGTGCCGGCATCGAGAACATCTTCGACAAACGCTATGCCACTTACTCCGACTGGTGCGACATTCCACAGAAGGGACGAAACGTGTATGTGAATCTATCGTGGACTTTATAAAGTTTAGAGTTTAGAGATTAGAGTTTAGAGAATATGAAGAATATCATCATTTGGACAAGCGCACTCATCATCGGTGCGGTGCTTGGTTGGCTGGGCATCGAATGGCTGAACAGTCTGTTGGGCTTCATCGCAACAGTCTATACACGATTGTTTCAGTTTGTAGCAGTGCCCACCATCGCTTTGGCAATCATCACCACCCTCTCATCCCTGGGAGGACAAAAAGAGACAGGACGGATTTTTCTCCACACCATCACCTTCACGCTCCTGACCACTCTCGCAGCGGCATCCGTAGGATTGGTGCTTTATCTCCTCATCAATCCTGAGAACCTGCCAGCAGAAGTGGTGGCGGCAGGACAGAATGATGTGCCCGAGAATCTTGGGGAACTCTCCTATTATGACCATATCCTCAGCGTCATCCCCAACAATGTGGTGGAACCCTTTGCCCAAGGAAACGTGCTCAGCATCCTGATCATCAGTGCGGCTGTGGGCTTGGCTTTAGCATTCATCAAGAAGAGTGAGAACGTGCAAGTGCTCATCAAGGGCATCTTCGGATTGCAGGAACTGCTCTACACCCTCATCCGTGCCCTCATCTGGACATTACCTCTGGGCATCGTGGCATTCGCAGGACAACTCTCCGCACAAGTGTCAACAGGCGTGGCAGTAGGCTCACTGGGTCAGTATGTGGCTGTCATCCTGGGTGGCAACCTCATTCAGTTCTTCATTGTGCTACCCCTCTTCCTGCTGGCAAGAGGATTGAATCCTCTGAAAGTGTTGAAAGCGATGTCGCCAGCCGTACTCATGGCACTCTTCACCAAAAGTAGTGCCGCCACCCTGCCCGTCACCATGCAGTCAGCTGAGGAACGTCAGAAGGTGCGTCCAGAAGTGGCACGATTCGTCCTGCCCATCTGCACCACCATCAACATGAACGGCTGTGCCGCCTTCATCCTCGTCACTTCCCTCTATGTGATGCAGAACGGAGGCACCACCCTCGACTGGCCCACCATGATCCTGTGGTTGTTCATCGCCGTCGTCTCCGCCATCGGCAATGCCGGTGTCCCTATGGGCTGCTATTTCCTCACGCTCTCCCTCATGGCAGGCATCGGTGCCCCTATCGGCATCATGGGCATCATTCTCCCCATCTTCACCATCATCGACATGGTGGAAACCGCAGAAAACGTATGGAGCGACTCGTGCGTCTGCGCCATCGTGAACAAAAGAACTTAGCCCAGCCATTCGCTCCTCAAACCAACGATTTTATCTTGAAAGGGTGTTAAATATGAAAGGAGTGGACACTCATTTGGAAATCTTTTCGTAACTTTGCAGTCGCAAAGTGTGGGCGTAACACTTTGAGTGAAAGATTTCAACATTGTAAACATAAGATAAATAGAAGGTTTTAATTATGGCTAAGAAAGCTCTTTTGATGATTCTCGATGGATGGGGAATCGGTGACAAAAGTAAGGGTGATGTGATTGATCAGACTCCTACACCCTACATGGATTACTTGAACGCAAATTATCCTCACTCTGAGTTGCAGGCAAGCGGTGAGAACGTGGGTCTCCCTGACGGACAGATGGGTAACTCGGAGGTGGGACACCTCAATATCGGTGCTGGACGCATCGTGTATCAGGACTTGGTGAAGATTAACCGTGCCTGTGCAGATGACTCCATCCTGGAAAACCCTGAAATCAAGTCGGCTTACAGTTATGCGAAGGAGAACGGCAAGAGCGTTCACTTGATGGGTTTGACCTCTACAGGTGGTGTTCACTCCGCTTTCAACCACATTCTGAAGCTCATTGACATCGCCAAAGTGTATGGCATCGAGAACTGCTATATTCACTGCTTCATGGACGGTCGTGACACTGACCCGAAGTCGGGCAAGGGCTTCATCGCTGACTTGCAGAAGCACATTGACGAGGTGGGTGTAGGTGCGATTGCTTCCATCATCGGTCGTTTCTATGCAATGGACCGTGACAAGCGTTGGGACCGCATCAAGGTGGCTTACGACCAGCTCGTGCATGGTAAGGGCCGTGAGGTGGCTGACATGGTGGAAGGCGTACAGTCTTGCTACGACACCCACACTGAGGAGCACAAGAACACGGACGAATTCATGGAGCCACTCATCAACTGCAATGTGGATGGTCGCATCAAGGAGGGTGACGTGGTCATCTTCTTCAACTATCGCAACGACCGTGCGAAGGAACTCACCATCGTGCTGACACAGAAGGATATGGAAGAACTGGGCATGAAGACCATCCCAGGACTCCAGTACTACTGCATGACGCCATACGACGCTTCGTTCACAGGCGTACACATCCTCTTCCCTAAGGAGAACGTGGAGAACACCCTCGGTGAATACATCGCCAGCAAGGGCTTGAAGCAGCTCCATACAGCTGAGACTGAGAAATATGCACACGTAACCTTCTTCTTCAACGGTGGTCGTGAAGAGCCTTTCGCAGGTGAAGATCGCATCCTGGTGAACTCACCCAAGGTGCCTACCTACGACATGAAGCCTGAGATGTCTGCCTTCGAGGTGAAGGACAAGTTGGTGGAGGCCATCAAGACCAATAAGTATGACTGGATTGTGGTGAACTTCGCCAATGGCGACATGGTGGGTCACACAGGTGTCTATACTGCCATCGAGGCTGCTGTGAAGGCGATCGACCAGTGTGTGAACGAGGTGGTGGAGACTGCCAAGAGCATGGATTACGAAACTATCATCATCGCTGACCATGGTAATGCAGACAATGCCCTCAACGCTGACGGCACACCCAATACGGCACACTCCCTCAACCCTGTTCCATTCATCTACGTGACGGAGAACAAGAACGCCAAGGTAGAGAACGGCGTCTTGGCTGACGTGGCTCCTTCCATCCTCCACATCATGGGCTTGGAGCAGCCTAAGGAGATGACTGGTAAGTGCTTAATCAAAGATTAACATTCATGCGTAAAATATCCTTTTTCTTGATATTTGCCCTTTGCGCCATTGTCGCAAAGGCGCAATTTTATGGTCAGGTGATTGATGGTGCCACAGGGGAACCCATCCCCTTTGCTGCCGCGAAGTATATCGGCACATCGGAGGGACGTTCCACCGACATAGACGGCAACTTCGTCCTGCCCATCCTCAACAACTACGACAAGTTCGAGATCACCTTCTTGGGGTACAAACCCGTCACCGTCACTGTGCCACGTGGAAGACAGGAGATTCGTGGCCAGATTATCAAGATGTACTCAGAGGACTTCCTGCTGGGCGAAGTGGTGGTGAAGAAGGCGAAAATCAAATACACACGCAAGAACAATCCTGCTGTTGATTTGATGCGCAAGGTGATTGCCAACAAGAAGTTGAGCGACATCAAGGAGAAGGACTTCTACCATTTCGACAAATACGAGAAGAAGACATTCTCCTACAACGACATCAAGGGAACCAAAGACACGCTGCTGTCTGAGATCTGTCCTGAGACGGGTAAACTGATCATTCCCATCATGGTGGACGAGACGGCTTCGGAGGAAAACTATCGCAAGAATCCCAAGACGGTGAAGACCACCATCAAAGCGCAACGCAGCGATGGTTTCCAGTCCATGCTCTCCTCTGGTGACATGCTGACCACCTATGTGAAGGACATCTTCACCGACGTGGACATCTACAAGGACAATGTGCGATTGCTGCAGCATCCTTTCATCAGCCCGATTTCCACCAGCGAGGCCATCGGTTTCTATCATTATTATATACAGGATACCATCATGGTGGACAATGAACGCTGCATCGACGTGGCGTTCCTGCCCAACAACACGCAGGACTTTGGATTTGCAGGACACCTATACATCACAGATGACAAACTCAACCAAGTGAAGCGTGCCGTCATCAATGTGCCCAATAACTCTGGTGTGAACTTCGTCGATAACCTCATGGTCATCCAAGACTTCATGACCTTGCCCACAGGTGAGCGTGTGATAAAGGTGGACAACATGATTGTAGAGTTGAGCGGACTCTATGGAGCCATCAAGTTCCAGTGCCAACGCTACTCACAGTACAGCAATTACGACTTCTCGCCTATCACCGACAAGAAGGCTTTCAAGTCGCCTCAGATCGAGCGTGTGCTGACCGATGCGACATTCAAAGACTCCACATACTG
>JAGAAZ010000044.1 GCA_017614895.1 Bacteroidaceae bacterium
ACGTCGCCGAGCGTGTTCTTCAGGGCGGCCTCTATCATCATCGTCATTCTTTTCTGGGGCTTTTCCATATCTTCCTTGCGTTTTTAATGTGTTAATTGATAATTGCAAAAATAGTCATTTTATTCTGAATTCCGTTGTCTGCGGGTCATCGAGGATGGAATTATCAGATAATTTAACAGAAATGTGCGATTGGAACGACCGATTTGTTGTATATTTGCAGAGTCACTCATGAAACAAAACGCCATGTCCGAACCTTATCCATTGCTGCAATCGCAGGAGGACGTCTACCTCGCGTGGACGGCCCACCCCGAGAGTGTGGCGTGGAATCTGCCGTCTATCATAGAGATGGGACCGAACGTGTCAGCCGAACGATTGGAGCATGCACTACAGGCTGTTGTCGGCACGCGCGGGGTGTTGCATACGCGGTTAATCAAGGGTGTCGTTCCGTGCCAACAAATTGATTGGTCGCTGTCCGTGCCGATTGTTCGACGGCAGATGAAGTCAATGGACGACGTATACAACTATGCCCACAACGGTTTTGTACGACCTTTTGCCATCGATGGGAGTGAGGCATTGTGTCGTTTCGAGGTGGTGGAAACACCGCAGGGGGTTATCCTGCTATTGGATGTCCATCATGTAATAGCCGATGGATTGACGCTCTCACAACTGCTGATGGGACGCGACTTGCCGATGGCTTATGCAGGTCTACCGCTGCCCGATGACGATAGTGAGCATTGGATGGGGCGATGGGCACAAGAAGAACGCAAAAGATTCACTACGGAAGCCTATCAACAAGCACGTAAAGTAGTAACAACGCGACTCGCAGATGTGGAGTTTCCCTCTTTGGGTCGCGTGGTGGCTGATGGTGAAGGACCGCTCGTTGCTTCATCGGGACGAATTTCATTGACCGAAGTTGATGATTGGTGTCGCAGCATGAACATTTCGCCCAACGTGCTGTTCCTGTCGGCTTTTGCAGTGGTTCTATCGCGCTTGTCGCGCAAAAATCGATTGGGATTGTCGGTGCTCCATCATGGTCGGACCGACCGCCATCGTCGCGATGCTTATGGCATGTTCGTCACACCGATTCCTGTAGTGGCTGAATTGGATGATGCCAAGTCGCTAACGGTACTCGAACTACTTCATCGTATGCGTCGCGAAATAATGTGGGGTGTACGTCATGGTATTTATCCCTTCGCCCACTATTGTCGAGATGCAGGTATTTCACCTGGCGTGACGTTTGGATTCCAAAGTAGCTCCATCCACGAAGGTGTCCGTTTGGGCGATGTCAACTTCGATGCCCATCAATTGCGTCCGCACCGCATCAGTGCCGACCTCTCATGCATGGTCTATGTGGCAGGCAACGACTACGAATGGCGACTTGAGGTTAGTGGAGCGCGGATGTCGGCTGACGATGTGGTAATGGTAAGCAATGCTATTGGCGTTGTCGTACGTCGTATGATGCAGGACGCCAATACACTCGTTGCATCACTCTCGTTGGTTTCCGACGATGAAAGGGGTGCTTTGTTGGCATTGGGCCGTGGTGCCGAGGTGGCAGTTGATGAAAGTCTGTCTGTAGTGGGGCGTATACTCCGCCGAACCGAGTTATCGCCTTCGAACATTGCTGTTCAAGATGCCGATGGCGAGATGACTTACGCAGAGTTGGCCCAAGCGGTGGAAAAAGAAAGTTTGCGTCTCCGTGATATAGGAATGTGTGAAGGTTCACTTGTGACCATCGAGCCTTGCCGCAGTCGTCAGTTGGTGGTCTGCGTATTGGCTGCGTTGCAAGTAGGTGCTGCGTTCACCATCCTCGACGAGGAAACTATCACAAGAAACACGGATGTTATTTTAAAAGGATGTGAAACGGATGAAAATAACACTCCTGCTTACGTGGTGTTTACCAGCGGTTCGACGGGTCAGCGAAAGGCAGTTGTCATTGGACGACGCTCTCTACTTCACTTTGTCGATTTTATAGCCAACGAATGGCAATTGACGGCTTCCGACCGTATCATGTTACACTCGTCGTTGTCGTTCGACGCAGCCATCGAAGACTTATTTCCCGTGCTCACAGTGGGTGGACGGTTGGTAATGGTGCCTGAAGATGTACGAATGAATCTCACAGCGCTAGCACGATTCATTGAAGAGAACCACATCACGGGCGGCTGTCTGACCACACGACTGGGGCAATTACTCGTAGATCGTTACAATCCACCAATGCGCTATCTTTGCTTGGGAGGCGAGAAACTGACGAGCATTGCACCATCGCATGCTGTTATTATCAACACCTATGGTCCCACGGAGTTCACCGTTGATGCCACATGGCACGTTGTTCGACCTGACCGCGACTATCCCAATGGCGACATTCCCATAGGTCGACCGCTCCATCGTCAACGGGCAATGCTGGTAGACCAATGTGGTCAGTTGTTACCGCGTGGAGCGGTGGGCGAACTATGGCTCGAGGGATCTCAACGTGCATTGGGGATAATAGAAGAACCTTACTCTACGGGCGACTTGGTTCGCTGGGGCAAGACGGATGATAACCTCTATTTCGTGGGGCGCGCAGACCAACAGTTGAAACTGCGTGGTTGGCGCATTGAACCTGCTGAGGTGGAACGTGCGCTATTGGCACTAGATGGCATAGAGCAGGTTGTCGTAGGTATTCGCGAGATTCATGGTCGCCAGCATCTGTGCGCTTGGTTCACATCAAAACGTGGTGCCGACTTCACTCCTGTTGTTTCGGCATTGTCGTTGCCACGTGCATTAGTGCCGACAGCATGGTGCAGAATGGATCAGATGCCGCTGACAGCAAACGGAAAAATAGACATTACTGCTCTTCCCACACCCTCATTGGCCTCTCCCACAGCCAACCATGAGCCACCAGCGTCACCCATTGAGCGACTGCTTTGTGATGCTTTCAGCAAAACGCTCGACCTAGATGGCGTGGGAACAATCGATGACTTCTTCGCTCTTGGAGGTACGTCGCTTGACGCCATGCAACTACTGGCTGCTGCCGAACAGCGCGGTTTGCACCTAAACTATGGCGACGTGTTCCGATGGCGTTCACCGAGAGGAATCGCAGAAAACGTGTTTTATGAAAAAAAGAATGTAACTGACAAAAACGAAATACCGTTGCCGATGATCTCCATTCCCATCGCACAACCTTGCAAAAAGGAAAAAGAATGGCCGATGCGGAGTGTACTCCTCACTGGTGCTACGGGATTCTTGGGTATTCACGTCATGGCACAACTCCTTAGCAATGAGCATCAAGAGAACGAATTCTCCCTCTACTGCCTCATACGGGCAACTTCCGACGAAGAGGCACGACAACGATTATGCCACGAACTATCGCTCCACGAATTGCCTGAGTCGTTGGCCTCGCATCCCGCTCTACATATCGTCCTTGGCGATGCTACGTCCAACAATACGTTTGCACCACTGCTCGACAAAAATATTGATGCGGTTGTGCATTGCGCTGCTAATGTGCGCCATTTCGCGCCATCAGAGCAAATCATCAACGATAACGAGGGAATGGCCCGCTGCGTCATCGACTTCTGCACAACCTCTCATGCTCGGCTCTACATGGTCTCCACACAGAGTTTGAATGAGGATAATAGTATCCCGAATGACTTGATAAACAATACCAAGAAAAAAACATCGCCTTCGAACGATTATTTGCGTTCAAAGGCGGAAACAGAACAGATGGTGGCACGTGCTATAGCCGATGGTCGATTGACAAAGGCCTTGGTGGTGCGCATGTGCAGCTTATTGCCATCATCGCCACATGGGTGGAGTCATCCTCGTTGGATGGCCACGAGCCTAGCTGGTTCGTTACGTCTGTTGCATCGGTTGAGTGTAATATCGCAGTCGTTGGCAGCACTTCCTTTTCCCGCCGCCCCCGTGGACGTTGTTGCCCACCAATTGGTATCGTTGCTAAAGCAACCTATGGAATGGGGCATCGTGTCGCTTGCACCCTCGCAACTAACCCTTATCGACATTCTCGCCCTCGAAGACACAGTCTCTCCTCCCCTACGCATCATTTCCGATGAATCCTTCTCCGATGTCCTTCATCGCGCTTTTGACGACCCCGTACTTCGTCCTTTGCTCACACCTTTGATGGCATTAGCTGACATGAAAAAATAAAAAGACCTTTGTACTAAGGAGATTATTGAATCTTCGTTTGCTGGGCAATCTGTTGGTTGATTTGCGAGGAGAACTTCACGGGGTTCTGAATACGTTCGAAACTATTCGATACTTCGCCTGTTGACACCACAACTGTTCCATAGTCGAGCATACGACCGATGATACTCTGGCGGATGCTCACACCTTCGCAGCGACGCAAGATGAGGTCAAGGGAGTCGCGACGAACAATGCCACGTTTCAAGATGAGGCGTTTTGAGGTGAGGATGTATTTCCTACCACCATAGATGTTGAGTGCCCAAATGCCAGCGATGATGGCCAGAACAAGGGCGATGATAGCCTGCACAAGCAGGTCGAAAGGAATGGCAAACTGTGCGATGGCCACTACCAAGAGCAATGCCGGCATCCAATAGATAATCCAATGTTGGCGGGCTTCATAAACGATTTGCTCACCATCCATCAGGTTTTTCTCGATGTAACTCATATTTGTTTCTTTGGTTTTATTGATTGTTTGTGG
>JAGAAZ010000045.1 GCA_017614895.1 Bacteroidaceae bacterium
AAGGCATGCATCGACCAGCTATCGTGTTGTTCAGCTTTCTGCTCTTATCGGCTTCGATGTTCGCGGAAGGTGATTTGCCCGTCGTAGAGATGAAGGCAGACAGGACGATGATTTATCCCCAGCGAATGGAGCTGACGGGGGAGGAGACATTGATGGATATCCTCCAGATGGTACCAGAGCTGATGATTGCCGGTTATGAGGATGTCATTTCCAACTATAACCTCCGCATTGACAACTGTCCGATGAATGGTGACACCAAGTTGATTCTTAGCCAGATGAAAGCCCGGGATATCGCCAAGATTCAAGTTTGTGACAATACGGGCGTTGCGAAGGGAACCATCGGAACGGGTCGGGTGCTGGATATCAATATGAAGATGCCTGAGAGGTTGAATGGCTTCGTGGAGGGGCAGGGAGACTTCGGGAAGGATGTGGCAGGCATTGGTGCTGTGAATGCGCTCTATGGCAGTCAGCACACCGACCTCTATGCCAATGCGTCTTATCGTCATCAGGACGGGGATGCGGAGTATCTGACGCTTCACATGACCAACCGGTTTGATGACAGGAACAAGCTGCTGACCTATTTCACCCAGCAGTATCTTGACCGTCCTTCCGGTGCGTCACGTAAGCTCATGGGCAGAGCGAGATACTTCCACACCTTCAATGACCTGGGTACGGAACTGATGCTTGTGGGCGGCTATCAGCATGCCAGCGACCCGGTCTTGTGCAAAAAGCTGCCATTGTGTATCGCTGAACTGAATACGCCCTTGCTGACCGAGCGGCTGTCCATGATGGTTGGCTTTGAAGGTGATTTCCTGATGACCAATCAAAAGGGTGCGGACAGGAGTTGGGATGTCTTCAACTATGATGCCTACCTACAGTTCACCTATGCCTTGCCAAGGTGGAAGCTGACGGCTGGCCATCGTGTGATGTTCTATAACTACAAATTGGAGGAGGCAGGAACCACTCAGAAGCACTCCGACACCCGCCACAATGCCAATGCCTGCGTCATCTATGCACCAGATGGCCGCAATCAGATTCAGCTGGGTTATTACCGCAAATACTATAACCCTTCCCATGACACTTTCTTTCTGAATGCCAGCCAACTGTCTGATGAGGAATGGGCCATCACGAAGGGACGTCTGGTGGAACGGAACATCAACCAGATGAAGTTGTTCTACGCTTATAGCCGCCAGAAGTTGACGGTGCAGACGGGGGCGAGCTATTATGCCGTTGAAGAGGACGAGAATTTTGCGGAGCTGGGTGCATCGGCCTATTGGAAGGGGAAAGGGGTGAGCCTGGCAGGTGGGGCAAATCTGTATGCAGCCAAGAGCCGCACCTATGCGTCATTCCGCTTCGCTCCCACCGCTTATCTTCCCCACGACTGGCAGATAGGCCTGCAAATGGTGTGTTATACCAAGCGTTCACCCCAACATGAGGAAACTGGTGTGCCTGTGTATGGATGTCTGTCCGCGAACAAGCAGTTGGGCAGAAAATGGAATGTGGGTGTTGACTGGCATGATATGTTTGACGCCTTCTGTAGCCATGCAAAAGTGAACAGACATGCTGCCGACATCAAGTTGCAGTATAGATTCTAACGAAATAAATAAAAGTGAGTATGACAAGTATAGAACTGGATATGATACAGACAGCCGGCATAGGTGCTTTGGCACTTCTCGTCGGTATGGTTCTGACGCGCAAGGTGGCTTTTCTGCAGAAATTCTGTGTACCTTCGCCAGTAAGCGGCGGCATCATCTTCTCGTTGATTACCTTGATGCTATATGGGTTGTGCCATGTGGAGGTGTCATTCGATGGTACCTTGAAGGATGTCTTTATGCTGGCATTCTTTACCAGCGTAGGTTTCCAGAGCGACCTCAAGGTGTTGAAGCAAGGCGGCAAACTTTTGGTGATTACGCTCGTCCTGCTGGTAGTCATGATTGGCATGCAGAACCTGATGCCCATGGGAATCACCAGGCTGATGGGTGTTGACCCTCTGATTGGCATGGCTGCTGGCAGCATCTCCATGACTGGCGGACATGGTACGGCTGGCGGATTTGCAAGTGTGCTCGAAGGCATGGGGCTGCAAGGTGCAGGAACAATCGGTATGGCGGCTGCCACTTTCGGCCTGATTGCCGGGTCCATGTTGGGCGGCCCGTTGGCAGAGCGGATTATTCGCAAGAAATTGACGCACGAACAGATGCAGCCACAAGATGCAGAAATTGACCCTGCAATGGCAGGTATCGAGAGTGACGAGGCATCGCCAGCAGGTCGTGAAAAGCGTGTCAGCACGAACGAGCAGGAGTTCCAGCAGTATGCGAAGGCCACTTATGCCATTGTCCTGGTCATGGGTGGAGGCACCCTGCTGAGTTGGTTGTTTGCAAAGACAGGCATCACGTTCCCCACTTATTTTGGTGCCTTGATTTTGGCAGCCATCGTTCGCAACACCATAGGACTTGTCAGCTACAAGGAAGAAGGCAAATGGGAGAAAGCCGAAAAACTGCTTGACATGGAGCGGATTATCAGCGTGGGCAACATCAGCTTGTCCATGTTCCTCGGAATGGCGATGATATCCCTGAAACTTTGGGAACTTCAGAGCCTGGCCCTTCCGCTGATAGTCATCCTTGCCGCCCAGGTGCTTCTGATGGCTCTCTTCGCCTACATGGTCGCATTCCCCCTGCTGGGTCGCAATTACGATGCTGCCGTCCTCTGCGCAGGAATGTGTGGTTTTGGTCTTGGCGCAACCCCCAATGCGATGGCCAACATGAGTGCCGTATGTTATAAATACCGCTATACAGTCAAGCCCTTCCTCATCGTCCCCATCATCGGTGCCATGTTCGCTGACCTGCTCAATACGGGCATAATCACCCTCTTCCTTAACATATTGTGAGATAACTCAACTTTCGGAAGTAAAACTCCTCATCGGCGAACTTCAACGCCTACTACATTTTTTTCACTTTTTTGCTTATGAGTGTGTGCATATTGAGTAATTCTTCGTATCTTTGTATCCGAAATGTACAACTAACTACCAAAACCGTATTTATATGAGAAAGACTAAACTTTTTTGGATGATTGCCGCCATCCTGACTTTCTGCGGTGCAATGACGCTCACTTCGTGCAGCGATGATGAAATCATAGTAGTGGACTCCGACCAGCCGGTGGTGCTGAATTGCACGAAGCCCGACTATCTGATGGCGGGCGATAAGGTAGCGTTGATTTCGCCCTCGTACTTCACACCGATGGAGAACGTGGAGAAGACGGTCGACGTGCTGCGCTCGTGGGGACTGGAACCTGTCATTGGCCCCAATGTGGGGAAAGTGGTGAACGGACGCTATGCCGGTACCGTAGCCGAGCGTGTGAGCGACATCCGATGGGCGCTTAGCGACCCCGAAATCAAGGCTATCATCTGCAACCGTGGCGGCTACGGCACCATCCAGCTCATCGACCAGTTGACGCTGGCTGAGTTGAAAGCCTCGCCCAAATGGTTGGTGGGCTTCAGCGACATCTCCACGCTGCACGGACTGCTGACGCGCGCTGGTGTGATGAGCATTCACGGCACCATGAGCTCGTTTCTGGCCAAGGGCGGCACTGATGCCACCAGCACGCTGATGCGCGACCTGCTCTTAGGCAAAGTGCCCTGCTACCAGCTGCCTGCACACTCGCAGAACATCACGGGCAAGGCTACCGGCACGCTCGTGGGCGGCAACATCTGCACCTTCGCGCCCAACCTCGGCACGCAGGCTGACGCCACGAAGGGCAAGGACCTCATCCTCTTTGTCGAGGAGGTGGAGGAGTCGATGCACAACATCGACCGCCAGATGCGCATCCTCCAGATGAACGGCGTGCTCGACCGCTGCAAGGGCGTTGTCCTAGGCGAGTTCACTGACTGCGGAACTGAGTTCACCTATGAGAGCGTCGAGGCGATGCTCCACGAAATGCTGAAAAACTACAACATCCCCGTGCTCTGCGGATTCCCTAGCGGTCATGGCGACGTGAACCTGCCACTGGTGATGGGTGCCAACGTCACCATCGATGTGCGTACCGACGGAGCCACCCTTCAGTTCAACATCGATGGTGAACAGCAGCAGGTGAATACAGTCGATATCACAGCCTCCGCAACACCTGCTGCCGTTCGCATGCGTCTGGCAGGAAAGACCGAATAGATTTTTATCCTAAGAATTAAAGTATATATCTTTGCAAACGAAATCCGTACCAAATCATCACATAATAATACATATAATGATGGAAAACATGAAGAAAACCATGATACTTCTGGTACTTGTTCTGCTGAGTGTTGGCGCATGGGCACAGCCTATGACAGAGCAGGAAGCAGCGGAACGCGTCTTGGAGTTTTTGAATCAGCAAAGCAATTCAACCCGTGCTAAAGTCATGGGTACAGCTCCAAGAAACAAAATACTGAAGAGTGCCAAGGTGGAGGTAGAGAATATTTATGCCTTCAACGTAGAGGGTGGCGGTTATGTTATCGCTTCGGGCGACTGGCGCGCCGTGCCTGTGCTGGGCTATTCCAGTAATGGTTCCATCGATTGGGATGAGATGCCCGACAACATGAAGGCGTGGATGCAGGAGTATGAAAAATCGCTTGCCGCATTAGACAAAGCCAACGGAAGGAACAACATCATGGTGCGTACAGAAGGACAAAAGAAGGCAGACTATGAAGTTGTGGAGCCGCTGTTGAAGACCACATGGTCTCAAAGCGAACCGTATAACCTGCTATGCCCCGTGTATGAGGGTGATAACAAGGAGTACAACGGAGAACGGGCAGTGACGGGATGCGTGGCTACGGCAATGGCGCAGATTTTCAACTACCACCGCTGGCCGGAAGAGGCGAGCACCGACATTCCCGCATATGATTATACGGATGCATTTGATAAAAAAATAACGCACCATCTCGATCCCCTGCCAGCGACGACATTTAACTGGGACAAAATGCTTCCATCCTATATCGAATATGACCCTGAGACAGGCAAGCGTTTGGGCACACTCGGCACGCAGGAACAGCAAGAAGCGGTGGCGAAACTGATGCGCTACTGTGGACAATCAGCCCAAATGGACTATTCGCCAGACGGTTCAGGTTCGTTGGCATTCATGCTTTCGCTGGCTCTGCCCCGTCAGTATGGCTATGATCGCGGATGCCGTTGGCTGCCCCATTCCTATTTCTCATTCCAAGAGTGGGAAGACACCATCTACAACGAGCTGAAGCACCAGCGCCCCGTGTTCTACTCAGGCAGCAGCAATGAAGGCGGACACGCCTTTGTGTGCGACGGGTACGCAGGCAACCACTACTTCCACATCAACTGGGGATGGGGAGGACGCTACGACGGCAACTTTCTGCTCGACATCCTCGACTACGACCCTGACGATGAGAACAGTGGATTCACACGCGACCAAAGTATACTCATCGGTGTACAGAAACCTACGGGAGAATCGAGGGATGAAGCCACCTACAGCCTTTCTCTTTATGGCAAAATCACCCCCTTGTCTTACTTCGAGATGATCAGCTTCAAAATGCTCTATTTCAGTGAGGCCCTGCCTTCCACCTATTGCCAGCTGGCACTAGGCACCATCGATGAAGAGGGCAACATCAATCCCCTGTTCCTGATGGATGAACCTGCTGAATTGTATGACGGATTTGCGTCGGAAGGAGCTTTTGAGATTGACCCTGATGAGATGCCTCTGGGCACAAAGCTCCAGCTGTTCCCCTGCTACCTGATGACGGAGATGGAGGGTGCACAATGGACACGGTTGGGCAGCGAACGTGATTACATTTTTGTGGAAATGACAGAAGAGGGCGATTTCGATATGTACCGGGCAAAATTCGACGGCACCATCTCGGTGGCAATGGCTCTTGGGCATACGGCACGAGTGGGCGAAAACTCCATCCTGCGACTCACGGTGACCAACAACGGCGACGAGTTTTGGGAAGATATACAGTTCACCCCCTTCTACATCACCTGCGATGGAATGTCAAGTCCATGGTTCTTCAGAGTTCCGGGCAAAGAGGGAGAAACCAGCATCATCGATGTGCCTTTCACCCCCACTGACTACGGAGAGATGCAATTGGGATACACCTACCAAGGCTCAAAGTTGGAAAGGGCAGAAGGCTCTATCATGGTGGAAAAAGGACAGGGTGTCTATGCACTGACAGGAACCCGCATCATGAGCTATGTGACACCAATGGGTGAGCAGAAGACTGTCAAATGTCTGTTTGGCTACGACAAGGCTACTGGAAAGATGAGCGTTGGTGACTGGACAGGAAAAAGCAGCAACGTCTTCACAGCTGACGTCGATACGGAAAAAGGTATCATCAGCATACCCACCAATGACCACACTTTCAAGGATTACGAAGCATGGGAGCAAATCAATGGCAAACTCACCTCAGATGCCAATGCTGCCCCAGACGCAGCCCCCCTGCAGATTCAGGTCAATCCTGACGGAACCTTCACCATGGAACAGCCCTGGTACCTCGTCTATCCTGATGCCCCGAAATTCAACCAGCAGGGCAACAACACAACCTTCCGCCTCGTCAATGCCACCATGGATTGCTATATTACCACTTCGTTAGGAACAAGCTCACTCAATGTACAACCAACCGCCTACTACCAGGAGGGTGACGCACTCTATTTCTATCATTTCAATTACGCCGATCGATTTGTGAAAATCAAACTCAATGCTGACGGAACCTTCGTGTTCCCCAAGCAATGCACAAGCATCAGTTCCTCATCCCATGAAACCGAGTATATGGGCGGTCGTGATGAGCAAGGTCAACTCACAGATGCCAAAGGACGCTACGACAGCACCCACCTCTACTTCGACCAAGATGTATTCGTAGAGACTACCGTTATCGATGAAGACACGGGCGAACCAGAAAAAAGTTCCAACCAGTTCAGCGACATGGTTGTCAATCTTCTCGAAGGCTCCATCACAATGCCAGACATCAGCACCGCCATCAGCACCACAGAGGCAGACGCATCCGATGATCCCGCCTTCTACGACCTGCAGGGTCGCCGCCTCAATGGTCGCCCCATGCAGCCAGGCGTGTACATCCATCAGGGACAAAAAGTCCTCATCACCCAATAATAAGAACATTCTAAAACCAAACAATGATGAAGAAGAGCCTGTGCGATTCATCTGAACAACTGCTACATCAATGCATCGGTGGGTGTGAGATTTTGATAAATGGAAACGAGGTGTTCTTTTTAACACAAGGAAAATGAACAAGACGAAACTATGGATGTTCGCCGCCATCCTTGTAATCTGCGGTGTTTGTGCAATCATCTACTGCACCAACAAGAAGGATGATACCTGTGTTGTCAATCCGACGGATGACAGCAGCCAGTTTGTGAACATTACCGATGTGGTGCCCGATGCCATATTGGAAATCCGCTATTTCAGCACATATAACTTTGTGGGTACCCGCATTGATGGCTACGAGGAACCAATAGCATTACTCACAAAGCAGGCCGCCGACAGTCTGAAGGCTGTGAGTGACGATGTTATCAAGCAGGGCTATCGCCTGAAGATCTACGATGCTTACCGTCCACAGAAGGGTGTTGACCATTTCGTGCGTTGGGCAGAGAACATCAACGACACGCTGATGAAGTCTTACTTCTATCCCGACCTTGACAAGAGCGTGCTCTTTCCTCAGGGTTACATCGCTGAGAAAAGCGGACATACACGTGGCAGCACGGTTGACCTGACGCTCTTCGACATGGCGACAGAAAAGGAGCTGGACATGGGTGGTACCTTCGACTGGTTTGGCCCCGAAAGCCATCCCGACTTCTGCGGCAATCCTGAGACAGGTGAGTACACGGGCGACAACAGCAAATCGCCTAAGGGTCGCAGCATCACCCCCGAGCAGTTCCAGAACCGCATGATTCTGCGTCAGGCAATGCTCCGTCACGGCTTCAAGCCCGTTGACACCGAGTGGTGGCACTTCACCCTGAAAGACGAGCCCTTCCCCGATACCTATTTCACCTTTCCCGTGAAGTGACTGGGATAACTACAATAAAACCATAAATAGATTACTACTATGAGCAAAAAAATGAATATCTACGAGGAGGCCAGTCGTTGTTTGTTGTGCCAAGATGCGTCGTGCTCCAAGGCCTGTAAGACGGGCGATCCCGCACGTGCCATCCGCGCCATCCGTTTCGATAACCACAAGCCAGCCCTGCAATGGGTGAAGGACTGCACTGATGCCGATTTGGAAAGGGCTGAGCAGGCCTGTATCCACAATAACTGGCCCATCCGCATCAAGGAGATGCTGCGCAGCATCAATCCCGACGATGTGGACGATAGTCATTATCCCGATTTGACCATTGACTTCTGCGGCATCAAGTGCGAGAATCCGTTCTTCCTGGCCTCTTCGGCGGTGTGTACCAACTACGAGATGGTGGCGCGTGCCTTCGATGCTGGCTGGGCAGGTGTGTTCTATAAGACCATCTGCATGCAGGAGATCAAGGAGGTGTCGCCGCGCTTCGATGCCATGCATAATAATGCCACACATGGTGACTTCTACGGTTTCCGCAATATGGAGCAGTTGAGCGAGAACCCTGTGGAGATGGATTTCGACATTCTGCGTCGGCTGAAGCAGGACTACCCCAAAAAGGTAGTCATTGCCTCGATTATGGGTCAGAAAGAAGAAGAATGGATGGCGCTGGCGAAGATGGCCGAGGAGGCAGGCTGCGACGCCGTGGAACTGAACTTCTCGTGCCCGCAGATGAAGCACAAGGGTATGGGCAGCGACGTGGGCCAGAGTCCTGAATTGGTGAAGAAATATACCGCCTGCGTGAAACGTAGCGTGAAGATTCCCGTCATTCCAAAGATGACGCCTAACATCACGCATATTGCCGAACCAGCAGCAGCCTGCGTGGAGGCCGGTGCCGATGCCATTTCTGCCATCAACACCATCAAATCGGTGACGATGATGGCCGAGGCAGAGGTGGCTGGACAGCGCACTATTTCGGGCTATTCCGGTCGCGCCGTGCGGCCTATTGCCCTGCGGCATATTCTGGAACTAGCACAGGCATTGCCGCAGACGGAACTCAGTGGCATCGGCGGCATTGAGACGTGGCGCGACGCGCTGGAGTTCATCCAACTAGGTTGCGGCAACGTACAGGTGTGTACCGCCGTCATGCAGTATGGCTACCGCATTATCGACGACTTCATCCTCGGGTTTCAGCGCTACATGGCCAAGCGCGGCATCACGCAATTGCAGCAGTTGGTGGGTGAGCAGTTGCCGAAGTTCCTGAACCCCGACAGCCTGGATCGCGATTCCATCATCTATCCGAAGATTGACCGCAACGTGTGCATCGGGTGCGGACGTTGCTACGTGTCCTGCATGGATGGCGGTCATCAGGCTATCGCGTTCGACACGGACATCCGCCAGCCCCGCATCGTTGGAACCAAGTGCGTCGGCTGTCACCTCTGCCGCCTCGTTTGCCCCACGGGTGCCATCGGCGTTACCAAGCGTATTGTGAAGAGAAAACAATAGCATGAAGGGTAGGGGATATGTTATGTTTCAACTTCTATGTAATGTAACACACCCATTTTACAAAATTCGGATATAATCCGCTATTTGACTACTGGAATGGTCTCCAAACTACAGAAAATTGAGAAAAAACTTGCATGTGTCATAAATTTATTGTATTTTTGCGACAGATTTAACATTCGAGAGCTATGATGATGAACAAAGTCTCAACGGAAATAGCAGGAATGACACCTGGTATGGTGTTCTTTCCTTCAGACCTTGCTAAAGTGGGCACCAAGTCCTCCCATGTGCTAAAGGTGCTGGAGAGGGAAACCAAAGCTGGTACTATTCTCAGGCTGGCTCAGGGAGTCTATTACTATCCCAAGGCTGATGACAAATACGGTTTTGGGATAATATACCCATCCTATGAAGAGGTGGCTGAAAGGATTGCCGAGAGGGACAAGGTCACCATCGTTCCGACAGGTGCCTATGCCTTGAATAAGCTGGGATTTTCCACGCAAGTCCCCATGAATCTTATCTATATGACAGACGGCACGTCGAAGACGATTAAAATGAGCAATGGCCATTCCATCAAGTTTATCCACACTACACAGAAGAACCTGGCCTATAAGAACAGACTGTTGCAGATGCTGGTCTTTGCCTTGAAGGACATAGGCAAGGAAAACATCACAGAAGAGCAGGAGGCAAGGGTCAGGGTACTCCTGCAAAACACTCCACTGGAACAAATCCGTGATGATTTGGGACTGATGCCAGCATGGATCAAGGATTTTATATTGAAACAGTATGAGCAACAAGTATTTTGAGATAGAAGACGAAGGCAAAAAACTCTTCATCACGCAGACGGCACTGAAGACTGGTCTGCCAGCCGCTGTAGTCGAGAAAGACCTATGGGTGACTGTTGTGCTGCAACTTGTATTTCAACTGCCCTTTGCTGACAAGATTATTTTCAAAGGCGGTTCCAGCCTTTCCAAGATATGGGATTTGATTGGTCGCATGTCTGAGGATGTCGATCTCGCCTACGATAGTAACTTTGGCATATTTGAGGGCGATGAGCCGACTGTCAAGCAGATTAAGAAACTAAGGAAGCAATCTTCGCTATTCGTACAGAATGAGTTTTGTGAGGCACTAAAGACTGCTATCGCAAATGCAGGATTGGATGATTGGTGTTCTGTGGAGGCACAGCCAAATGGTACAGGAAACGACACATACCCAGAACCACGCCAGTTGTACATCCGTTACAAGTCATTATTCAAGGATGAATTGGCAGAAACAAGCTCCGTATACGTCAAGCCCATTGTCATGCTGGAAGTCAGTTCTAGGTCGTTGATTGAGCCTACTGGCAAGGCAAAAGTAAAAAGCATGATTTCACGCGAGTTCTCCAACATTGACACCAACGTTGCCGACTCCGACATCCGTACAGCTTTGCCAGAGAAAACATTCCTCGAAAAAGTGTTCCTTCTGCATGAAATCTTCGTGACGGCCAGATGCCAGAGGGCAGAGCGGAAATCGCGCCACCTATACGATATTGAGCGGATGATGGACAAGGACTTTGCATTACGGGCTGTCAAGGATGATGCTCTCTGGGATAGTATCAATCACCATCGTGCCCGTTTCTCCTCTATCCACGGCGTTGACTACACCAAGGACTTACGAAAGGAAATCAGGCTTACACCACCAAATGAGGTCATGCACCTTTGGGAAGAGGACTACAAATATATGCGCGAGCATATGATATATGACGATACAGCACTCTCGTTTTCTGACCTCATAGCTCGTATGCATGAATTGGAGAAAAGATTTCATAATTAGCCTTTAATTCGTTTTGTTTCAGTAAAAAGAAAAAGGTTGTTTTTGAATCGTCAACCAAGTTTAAGGTTTACGTTTACCCATGTATATATACATGTACTTCTAAACTAATGTAGTAAACTCCGATTCATCTTTATTCGGGTTTACCTTACCTTATTATATATATAAGAACATCTAAACTTAAACCTAAACTTGCAATGCTGAAATCCACCTGTTTTTCTTTTAATTGAAACAAGAAATTGGTAACTTGATGTGGTTTATGCCTTAAATTAAATTAAAAACAGACACGTTCTGCAAGAAAAACGTGCAAAATGTGTGTAAAGTCAGAAGAAATTGCTAACTTTGCAAACAAAGTTTGCAGAACGTGTTTTTGGAGGCTATTTCTTCGGGGCATGTGAAGCATTGATAGTTAAGGATTGTGAGACATAAGGTCGAGCAATTTAGTGTAAAACAAAAATAGAAATAATAACAAAAAAATGAAAATTCTGCTCCCAAAACACGTTGCGAGCGTGTAAAAACGCGCAGAATGTGTCGGATTTAAGGTGCCAGTACTTTACACTAAACCTGTAAGTAGCTGATTATCAAAATCCGTTAGCCGCCGCGCAGGCAGCAGTGGAAGAATAAATAAGAAAAATAAATAAAAGAGAGAGGGTCGCAATCGCGCGGCCCTCTCTTTTTTTACAGTAGTCTCATGCAACTCGTGGTTCCCAAGGCAGTCAGTGCTGCTGTCAGGATGGACACCACCACCTGAATGATGGTTCGCCAAAGATCCTTGTTCTTCATAATTAGACCCCCTCTGCCCTGTGGGCTTTCCCCCTGTTTAGGGGGATGACCCATCCGGCATGTAGGGCATTTTGTTTTTAGGTTAATATTCGATTTGATTTCTCTTCCCTCCCCTCAACAGGGGAGTCGGTGGGGTCTTTAATCTCCGTCAGGGTCATCCACCAAGGTGCCGCCACCACCGTTGTTGTTACCGTTCTCACCAGTGTTCTCGCCACCCTCGTTCTCAGGGTCTTCCACGGTGCCGTCGTCGCTGGAGGTCACTCGCTTCACCTCTTCGCCGTTGCGGTCGTAGCAGGTGATCTGGATGGCGGTTGCAGCCAGCTCGTCCTTCAGGTCCACGCTGGGGGTGAAAATGATGCGGCGGCTCTTGATGAGGGAGGTCTTCACCTTGTTCACGTCCTCCACGCTCTTGGCGCGCAGACCGAATCGCATGGTGCCGAGTCCTGGGAGTGCCACGCTGTGACCTTCCGTTGCCCATGCCTTGATCACTTCGCCGGCTGCGTCCCAGCATGCCTGCATCACGCCTCGGCTCACTCCGCTGCGGAGGGCAGCCTCCTTGATCACCTTGTCCTGAGCCAGTGCCGTGTAGAGCTCGGGCATCATCACGTAACGCCATACGCCAGCGTCCGTCTTACTGAACTTCACCAGTTTCTCTTGTGCTTTTACTTTCAGTGCCATAGTTTTTTTTAGTTTAGAGTTTAGGGTTTAGAGTTTAGGGTTTATAGACTTCGAGGGTTGCCGGCTTCTCACCTCTTACCTCATACCTCTTTTCTGCCTCCCTAGGCAGGGAAAAATTTTTCTCTAGTTAGCGCGCAAATTTGTGGTTTTGAATCACATTGCAAAGGTACAACATCGCCATTGCGGTCTACGAATAAATTGCCAAAAATTTTCAAAAAAAAATCACACCTCATGCCTCATAGGTCACGAATGTCACGTGTCACGAGTGTCATTAAGAATTTTCGGGTGGTTTCACCCTCATAATAAGATATATTTATATCTATTATGGCTCCAAAAACACCTTTCCCATCAGAAATCGTTAATGACCTTCATGACCAATGACCTTCATGACCGCGGGATTTTTTTCTCAAAAATAGTTGTATGTAAAAAAATAATCGTATCTTTGCAAAAGGAACGCAGGGCAGCTGAAGCCAGTCAGGAGCCAGAGCTGACACTGGGTAGATAAAATAGGTTTGTTAATCATGAGAAAGATAGAGATTGTTTCATTAGTTTTTGTTGTGGTTGCTGTGGGCGTGTTAATGATTGCGCTCCAGATGGATGATGCCAGTGCTCGGAAATGGTTGTTCATGCTGTCTGTTGCCATGCTGATTCTGGCGATGGACCCCAAACTTTCCTTGATAAAGAAAAAGAAAGTCAAGGAGGTTGAAGCACCAGAAGAAGATGGTCCTGGACACATATATCTTTCCTCCGCAGTTTCTGTGGAAAGCGTTGACAGGAAGTGGCTGGATGGTCGAGACATCTTTCTGAGATTCCTTGACATTGAGTCAGAAGATGATTACTTCATTCACTATGTTAATGGCAAGGCAGATGAAGTTTTTGTTGGTGGATTATACTATCTGGAAAGTCAAGATTTTGACGAAGTGTTTGAGGGGTATGAGACGCTTGACGGACTGTTGGCTGCTAAAGAAAACGAGGAAATTGAAGACCTCAGTCTCATTTCTTCCGATGATTTTGAGAAAATCAAACATCTCTATCAGGATTGGCAGATTACCTATGGCCAAAAGAAAGGCCAAGACCAGCCAGAACCGGTCAACAGAGTAGGCAAGATGATTGCATATTTATTAGCGCTTTTTGCCATTGCCGGAATATGCATGGCAATTTATACGGTCCTTTTTGCCACCTCCACTTGACATCTTTCTTGAAAAATCTTGAATAATGTGGTGTTGTTTGGTGGATTGGAGCAGGATTTTTTGTAACTTTGCAAAAAATAGGACAAATGGAAGAAGAAGGACTTTCTGGAGAAGGGTGGCATCAAGGAGGAGATGTATAGGGCAAGGAAGGATTGGCAGAAAAAGAACGGGGCGTATGGAAGGATTCCTTATGAGGGTAGTTATGGGGTTAATGGGCATAATGGGGTTAATGGGAATCCGTCCGGAAGGAACACAGCGCCCACTCAGCCTATATCGCCCACTCAGCCCAAGAAAGAGGGATGATGAGACAGTTTGAATTTTGCAAAAAATAGGACAAATGATAATAGATTCAGAAATCAAAGAAGTGACCACCCAAGAAGATTGGGGTGAGTCAACCGAGAGATTTGTGGTGATGCCCAAGGGATTACCCGGTAAGCATGGAGCTGTAGTTCTGATGCTGAGCAACTTGAAGTATTTTCTTGAAATGTTTATGTCTAGCGATGACGAGCGCTATCTGCGTCCCTACGAGATTCTGGCGAAGTTGGAAGAGCGGATTTTGGAAGACATTTCCAGTGACCAGATGGAGGCCGAGTATCTGATTGGCTATAAACGCGACCAGATGACAGATGGTGACGTAATATTCGAATTCTCCCATTTCGAGGTGAATGCAGAAGCAGAGCCTGACGAGAACTACCGTTCACTCTACATTTATTTTGAATATACAGGCAGTGCGTCATGAGCGATTTATTGGAAGAACTATTCAGTCGTGCAGCTGCCTTCGAGACAGGCGGTCGACACATTGACTACATCAGGCTCGACATGACCACACGCCAAGTTGAGGTGAAACTGACTGCCGTACCTGGTGGAGAATACTATGATACCATTCTTGCCCAGCAGCAGGATACCATTGAATTGGCACGTCAAAATCATGCTATTTGGACGAAAAGACATGGTGGCGGTGTGACTGAGGATGACTTGAACGAACGTGTGGGGCTGATGCTGAGAAGCCTGCTCGACACGACGTTCCTGCGCGATGATTATTACGAGATTTCTAGGTCGAAACAATCAAAGGCAAAAATAGAACTGGAACAGTTGGGATTGGAAGTGGACGAGTTGACGCATAGCCAGATTCTCCGCTATGCATTGCTACGCGACATGGTTGAACTGAGGATGGGGCGTTTTGAGTTTGACAACAAGGAGGCTATCGGTAATTACATGTACGAAAATCGTGACACATACAGTGCCGCCCTCTACAGTCACTACTTCCGATTCACAACCACGCTTGAACTCATCTACAAAGATTTAGACCTTTTGAAACTGAATCATCGGGACCGAGAACTAGAGGAGTGTCTGACGAAAATGCAGAAAGACTTGGAACCACTTCGTGAACATGTCGATTTAGATTTCATGAGCGAGTATGATTCGTTATGGAATGAGATTCTTTGTGTGGGTGATCTGCAGAAGAAACTAAAGCTGGTGTCACCTAATACCTTCAAAGGCGGCTACAACCAGAAACTAACGTGCAACCTTGTTGGATTGCTGTGTGGGGAAGACGTGTATGATGTGAATCCCAAACAGGCCGACGGACTCATCTATACAGGCAAGACTCACTATACCTATATAAATAATTATGCCAATTATGACTCTTCCGACTCAGAATTAACCCGTGAAGAGATAAAAGCAGTCAAGGAGATAATAAGGAAACGTAACTAATTTTATTTTTCATTATTTTCGGATATACAATTTATTGAAAATCAGCTGATAAATATTTATTATTTGTCAGCTGATTTTTATTTTTTTGTACTCTTTCACATGTCCGTACCTTTGTATCAGAAAATTGAAATTGCAGCGGCAATGGAGTTTTCTGGTGCTCTTTGACATGCTGGAACAAATCAACAACTCACACACACATACGTGCGTACCTTTATCTATACTGTGAAAACACAAATTAATTAAAAAGAACAACAATTAACGCCCGCTGAAAAGGCAGTGGGATGCTGAGTTGGAGTGAGGAGGATGTTCTCGAGTAAATGGCCAAGGAATCTGACCTTCTTCTCGCTAAAACTCATTAATATGAAAAATTCTATTCAAATCTTTAGAAATGAAATGTTCGGAGAAATCCGTACAATGACGAACGAGAAGGGCGAGACCTTCTTCGTGGGTAAGGACGTGGCAAAGGCGCTGGGATATAAGAATACTCGCAAGGCGCTCCAAGACCATGTGGACAAAGAAGACAAGGGGGTAACGAAACGTGACACCCTTGGTGGAGAACAAAACTTGGTTGTCATCAACGAGTCGGGTCTCTACTCCCTCATCCTCTCTTCCAAACTGGAACAAGCGAAGGCGTTCAAGCGCTGGGTGACCTCGGAGGTGCTGCCACAGATCCGCATGACGGGCGGCTACATTCCCACTCGCGACAAGGAGGGACGTCGGCTCTCGGACGAAGAGATTGTGGAACGTGCCCATGCAATTGTGGGTCGCACGCTGGAGCTGATGAACAGCGTGAACGAGGATTGCCTGACGGCGACGCAGGTGGCTCAGTTGTGGGGCATGGACGTGCAGTCGTTCAACAACCTGCTAGCTGGCATGGGCATTCAGCATCGCAAGGGCGGACGCTGGCAGCTGGCTGAGGAACTGCAAGGCTGTGGGCTGGTGGAGGAGCGCTGCTTCTTCTGCTACAGTCTCAAGGGCAAGCCTCGCATGAAGCGCTACATGGTGTGGACGCCTGCAGGGGTGGATTACCTCGACCTTGCTGTCCGCAAACTGCCACGAGAGATTTCCGCAAATGTTCAACTTTCTTTCAAATTCTAAGACTATGAGTGTACACATGATTTACTATCAGGATGGGGTGAAAAAGATGCGCCCCGTCCTTTCACGAGAGCAGTATCTCTCTCTGCGTGGAAGTGAGCAGCAGAAGGCTATTCTCAAGGCTGTTCGACAAGGTGATGAGAGCAAGAAAGGCAAGCTGATTCAGATGAACTACAGCTGTCTGCCTAACGAGGACGGTTCGCTGAAGGGCAGCACGAGGATGAGCACCAGCGTGGGCATGGACATCGACCATGTGGCAACTGAGGAGATGCCAACACTAAAGGAGCGAATCCTCAGCAAGAAAGACGAGCTGGGCTTGCTGATGCTGGAGGAGAGCGCACGTGGCAAGGGTTACCATCTTGTGTTCAAACGTCGCCCTGAACTGGGTCAGGAGGAGAATCTGAAATGGGCAAGCGAGGTGCTGCGTGTGGAGTTCGACAAGGGTGCGAAGGACATCACACGGGTGTTCTTTACGACCACGGAGGAAGACTTGATCTATCTCGACGATGAAATCTTCGAGATAGAGGAGCAAGGTGCAGGGAGCGAGGGGCAAGAGATTACACCAGCCCTCAAAAACATTTCTCCTGCTCCTTGCCCCTCGCCCCTTGCTCCTCAGGACTACAACGGTATTCCGTATTCTTCCATTATTTCCAAGTGGTGGGAACTCTACAACGAGGGCAAGGAACCTGTGAAGAGCAACCGTGATGTGCTGACCTTCGAGCTGGCGGTGAACTTGCGCCACATCTGCGGTTTTGACCGTGAGCTTCTGGCTGCCGTCATTCCCTGCTACGACGGGTTCTCTGAGACGCAGAAGATGAAGTGCATAGACTCGGCACTCTCTGAGAAGCGTACACAGATGCCCAAGCGACTGAAGGACGTGCTCTTCCAAGTGCGTAGAGAGAGCATGAATGGACTCTCCGGAGATTCCGGAATTTCTGTAGAGTCTGGCGATTACTCCAGCCTTGACGAAGTGGTGCAGGAGGACGAACGCTTCTACTACAACCAGTTGCCGAAGATGCCGATGGGCGTGAAAGACTCCATAGATGCAGTAGGGCCTGCCTTGTCGATGCCTGTGGTGACCGCCATCTGTCCTGCCATCGGGATGCTCGCCACAGGGGTGAAACTGGATGTTCATGGCAAACCGAACACGCTGAACCTGATCAGTTACATCGCAGGTGATTTCGCTTCTGGCAAAGGAAATATCGACCCTGTGATTGATGCCTGGACTGGCGAGGTGAAGGCGCTGGACATGATGTATCAGCAGCAGGAAGACGAGTGGAGAGCCAAGAAGCGTGCCGCCAAGAACAAGAAGGAGCAGCCTGAGGAACCCAAGCTCCCTGTGCGCTGCCTCACCCTGAACAACACGGTGGCAAATTTGGCAGAACGCTTGGCAAACACCGACGGAAAACATGCTTTCTCCTTCACACCTGAGGCAGACACGGTGGCGCAGAAGTGGAAATCAGCCATGAGCGACTTCTCCGTGATGCTGCGTCAGAGCTACGACGGCAGCCGTTATGAACGTGAGGCTCGAAGTGCGGAGGCGGTGAATGTGCACATCGAACACCTGTTGTGGAACGTGACCATGTGTGGTACACCCGATGCCCTCTATCGTGTGGTGAACAACTACACTGACGGTTTCCAGAGCCGTATCGCTGTGGCACGCACCCCCGACAATACCTTCGCCCCCTTGGAGGACAAGCCCTACAACCTGACCGACCGCCAGACGGAGCGCATCCAGCAGGTGGCTCATCTGCTGATGCTGATGCAGGGCACTGTGGTGCTGCCCAAGTTGGAGGAGACGGGACGTGAGTGGTTGGAGCAGATACGTCTGGAAACCATCAAGAGCGACGATGCAGTGAGGGCACGCCAGCGTTTCCGTATCGGTGTGACAGCTCAGCGAATGACCTGCTGCATCATGCTCTGCAAAGTGGCTGAACAGCTGATTCAGAAGCACGGCTATACGGGTGCGGAGAAACACTTGAAGACACATCCCGACAGCTGGAAGGTGATGCTTCAGAAAGCGCAGACGCCTCAGATGCTGGACACCTACCATGTGGTGGCAGACTACCTGCTGGATTGTGCGCTGCACTTCTTCCGCGACCGCATCGAGAGTGCCTTCAACAGTCGCGACTACATGGGCAGTGGTGACCGCCAGCGCATGGGCAAGAACGACAGCATCTTCGCCCGTCTCGATGTGGAGTTCAGCTTCGAAGGAGCCTTTCAGCACAGCGTCGGCGTGAAGGGAAGCAACGTCTCTCGCAACACCGTTCGCCAGATGCTGAAGAACTGGAAGAAGCAGGGACTCATCGTGCAGACGGAAGCTGGTCGCTACCGAAAAATGCAGGAGGTGTGTCATTAAGGTCACGAGGTCATGAGTGTCATTAAGGAAATTGAAAGTTGAAAATTACTATCCGTATGATTGATATTCAGAATACCCAAGAATGCTTTGTGCAGCTCTGGCTTCGGCTGGAGCGCACAAGGCGCCTCCTCGGAGGTCAGTACAAGCGATTCTGCATCCGTCGCATCCTTCAATCGTGGTTCGGCACCAAAGCCACCGACGACTTCATCTGGGAGGTGTGCAACAAGACCGTGGTGGACGACGAGCAGGTGTGTGGCAACGACATTCTGCCTCCTCCATCGCTCTATCCGCGCAAGCACCGCGAACTGCTCAGAGCCATCGTTAGCGTGAAACTGAACATCGGTATGCGCAAGGTGAACCTCAAAGCCCTCGACAGGGCATATAGCATCGCGTTCCCGAAGAGTACGGCAATAAATGTGAATAAGAAGCGCAAAAGCGTAAAGGTTAAAGGTTAAAGTTATGATACCAAGAGGAATTCGTAATTGTAATCCGCTGAATATCCGCAGAAGCAAGGATCAGTGGAAAGGTCTGCTGAAAGTGCAGAACGACAAGAGTTTTTATCAGTTCAAGGCGATGGAGTGGGGCTACAGAGCTGCCTTCCGACTGCTGAGAACATACCGAGTGAAGTACCAGAGATATTCCGTGCGCACCATCATTGAACGGTGGGCGCCTCCGAACGAGAACCATACGCAGGCATATATCCAACGAGTGTGCGAGGAGATGGGTGTGCCGTCCAACTTCATCCTGCACATCGGCAGCCTCGATGATGACGACACCTACTGGGCTTGCGAACTCGTCCGAGCGATGGCGTTGGTGGAAAATGGGGTAGGGTGTGCCAACCTCATCAGGAGGGAGGAAATCAAGAAGGGGTACAAGTTGGCGTTTGAGTAAAGAGCGAGGAACGAGGGGCATGAGGATACCCCTCGCCCCTCTTATTGTTTTCATACGCCTTGTAAAATCATATTATTCAATGACCACCATTTTCATTTCTATGTCATCCACGGGTCTGTCGCCACGTCCTGTTGCTGAATTCTGGATCATTTCCACGACATCAAGACCTTCTTCCACCTCGCCAAACACTGTGTATTGACCGTCCAAGTGTGGGGTGCCTCCGATGGTTGAGTAAATCTTCAACTGTTCGTCTGTCATTCCTGACTTGCCGACCTTGCTTTCAGCCTCTGCCACCAGTTTTTCTTGCAACTCCTGAAGTCCAGCACGATTCCTGTCACGACGCATCTGCATGATTTCATTGCGATGACTGGCAGCAAGGTCATTGAAGACCGTTTGGACTTTCTGCATTCTCATTTGCTTGGAGAACTGGCGGAGCTGTCCCTCGTTATACACCTGTCCCCAGACGATATAGAACTGAGAACCGCTGCTTCTACGCTGTGGATTCACCTCGTCACCTTGTCTTGCAGCAGCCAAAGCACCACGTTTGTGGAACAAGCCGTCCTTGATTTCCGCTTCCAGCGTGTAATCAGGACCGCCCACGCCCAGCATCTTGCCAGCAGGTGCGCCTTTGGAATCGGGGTCACCTCCCTGAATCATGAAATCCTTAATCACACGATGGAACAATGTACCATCATAATAACCTTCCTTGACCAACTTCATGAAGTTGTCACGATGGATAGGGGTCTCGTCATACAGGCGCACAACAATGTCGCCCAACGTGGTTTGAATCTTTACTTGCATATTTAATCGTTAATATAGTTCTTGGTACTCATGTCATAATACAAAGCCTCTAACTCCTGAAGAGTCAGATTTGCCACAGCATGCTCTATTTTACGTATCAGCTCATCACGCCGATAGTATTCGTCTTGCTCAAATCTTCCTGTATATGCCATTTCTATCATTTCTTATTAAACTATTATAATTCTCAATGCAAAAGTAGCGAAAATTCTCTGATTATCACTATCTTTGCAAATTAAAATGTGTTTTATGAAACAAATTACCTTTTCAATCCTGTTGATAGCTACGTTATTATGCTCATGTGGCAGTAATACAGCAAAGAATGAAATAACGGCAGAAATGGCATACGAGGGTGTCTGCAATTATTGCCATAGTGCGTATGACTGGGGTGTGGCGGAAGATAACCCTTCCATCATGTATGTACAGATGGGTGAAGAAACCGATTCCGCCTATCAGGTTGTATTCCGCAGTTATACAGGGGCACTCGTCAATTTCTACGTCGATAAAGTCAGTGGCACTACAAGAATGGAAGAATATGTTCCAACTCTTGATGTTAGAAGCGATGCAGGAACTATTGATATATTCGATTATATTGATAAGAAAAACTAAGCTTTCATGAAGAAGATTATCAACCCATGGCTCGGAC
>JAGAAZ010000046.1 GCA_017614895.1 Bacteroidaceae bacterium
AGATAGAAGGCATCGAAGCCAAAGAATTTCTTGACAAAGGAAACACGTTTGCGAGGTTCTTGTCCCAGCACCACAGAATAGAATTCCTTACGTGTATCACAACCCACCTGAAGCAGAGAACGGATGTCATAGTAATCGCCAAGTGCTTTCTGGGCAGTATCAATTTTCGTGGTGTTGTTGGTCACGCACACCAGCACCTCATTCTTCTTGTGGCGTTCAGAACGAGGTTTCTTGTCCTTCACCTTGAAAGAGTCAAATCCTTCGCCCCAAACCCCACTGGCATCCGTCATACTGACAAAGGCATAGGGGTCAATCTGTTGAATCATCCGTTGCATCATCGCCTGTTCACGACGACGAATGATACTCACAATCACTTTGCGATCAGTATGGGTGTACCAACCTTCACCATCCAGCACCGTCACTCCATGATGTGTCTCCACGATCGCATCAGCAATTGCATCTGGATTGCGTGAGAAGATCATGAACTGTACGGACTGATGACGACGACGGATACAATAGTCGAGCGTCATCGAACTGATGAAAAGCAGGACAAAACCATAGATGACCCTGAACCAGTCGTGGAAGACAAAGTAACAGGAAGAGATGATGATGATATCACACACCATCAGGATGGATCCAAGGGATGTCTGGCGAAATTTCTGAACAATGAGGGCAATGATGTCTGTACCTCCAGTCGAACCGTTATGCTCAAAGCATAGTGCCAATCCCACACCCTCGAAGATGGCGCCCAGCACACAAGCCATAAAGGACTCGTCACCAATATACTTGGGCAACATCATTGCTCCAGGGGTGGCTGGATCGGGCACTTCAATGAGTCGTTGCAAAAGCCACAAGACAAAGGTCATCAGGGCAACTGCATAAATGGTCTTGATGATGAAGCGGACGCCCAACACTTTCACAGCAATAATCAGCAGGAGAATGTTGACAATGATATAAGTGACTTGCACCTCCACGCCTGTCACATAGTAGATGATGGAGGCAGCACCAGCCACACCACCTGTGGTGAGACCATAGGGCAGCATGAACACCGTCACACCGATAGCATAGAGGAATACGCCCAACGTGATGATGGCGTAATCCTTCAGTTCAGATCCCCACTTTCCAAAGAGGGGGAGCTTTCGCAATGTCGAGCTGTGCTCAGTCATTATTTCTTCAATACAACATTGATCATCTTGCCTGGTACAACGATGACCTTCGCTACTGTGAACCCTTCCATCCACTTCGCTGATTGTGGGTCGGCAAGTGCAGCCTTTTCTGCCTCTTCCTTCGTCACATCAGCAGGGAATTCAAGTGGGAAACGAGCCTTACCGTTGAACGCCACCATCATCTTCACAGTATCTTCCACCAGATAGTCTTCGTTGAAGGCTGGCCAAGGTGCATCACAAACAGTTGTTGTGTGACCCAGCAAGTGCCAGAGTTCTTCTGCCAAATGAGGACAGAAGGGTGCCAAGAGCGTAGTGAGTGCTTCCTTCACCTCACGGCTCGTGCTCTTCAACTTAGTCAATTCGTTGAGGCATACCATAAAGGCAGCGATGGAGGTATTGTAAGAGAACACCTCAATATCTGCTGTCACCTTCTTGATGAGTGTGTGCAGCGCCTTGAGTTCCTCCTTCGATGCGGCACCATCAGTGGCATTGATCGTGCCATCCTCGTTGGTCATGAATTTCCAAAGCTTCTTCAAGAATCTGTGGCAACCATCAATACCATTGGTGTCCCAAGGTTTGCTCTGTTCCACAGGACCCAAGAACATTTCGTAGAGACGCAAGGTGTCAGCACCAAACTTCTCCACAATCATATCTGGGTTGACCACATTGAACATCGACTTCGACATCTTCTCCACAGCCCATCCACAGATGTACTTACCCTCATCGTTGAGAATGAATTCAGCAGTTGCATATTCAGGACGCCAAGCCTTGAAGGCCTCCACATCGAGCACATCAGCACTCACGATGTTCACATCCACATGAATAGGCGTCACATCATAGTCGTCCTTCTTGTCGAAGGAAACAAAAGTGTTGGTGTCCTTGATACGATACACGAAGTTGCTTCGTCCCTGAATCATACCCTGATTGATGAGCTTCTGGAATGGCTCTTCCTTGCAAGAGATGCCCAAGTCGAAGAGGAACTTGTTCCAGAAACGGCTATAAATCAAGTGACCTGTTGCATGTTCGCTACCACCTACATACAAGTCCACATTCTGCCAATACTCATCAGCATCCTTGCTCACCAATGCTTCGTTGTTGTGTGGATCCATATAGCGCAGATAATACGCAGAGCTGCCAGCAAAGCCAGGCATCGTGTAAAGCTCGATGGGGAATACAGTCTTATTGTCAATCTTCGAGTTCTCCACAATCTTCTTATTAGCCTCATCCCAAGCCCATACAGTTGCATTGCCCAATGGAGGTTCGCCTGTTTCAGTAGGCAGGAACTTATCCACTTCTGGCAATTCGATAGGCAGACATTCCTCAGGAATCATCGTGGGGATGCCATTCTTGTAATAGACAGGGAAAGGTTCGCCCCAATAACGCTGACGAGAGAAGATGGCATCACGCAAACGGTAGTTCACCTTCACACGACCCAATCCTGCTTCCTTCACATACTTCTTGGTGGCAGCAATAGCCTCCTTCACTGTGAGTCCATTGAGCGAGAAATCAATGTAAGGCTTCACATCCTTGCGAGGTGAGTTGGTCACAATACCTTCCTTGGCATCATAACTTTCCTCGCTGATGTCAGCTCCCTCAATCAGTGGGATGATAGGCAAGTTGAAGTGCTTGGCAAAGGCATAGTCACGACTATCATGAGCAGGTACAGCCATGATGGCACCTGTACCATAACCAGCTAATACATATTCTGAAATCCAGATGGGGTTCTTCTCACCTGTGAAAGGATTGATGGCGTATGAACCAGAGAACACACCCGTCACCTTGTGGTCAATCATGCGTTCACGTTCTGTGCGACCTTTCACATACTTGATGTATTCTTCCACAGCAGCTTTCTGCTCTGCTGTCGTCACCTTCTCAACCAATTCGCTCTCAGGAGCCAATACCATGAAGGTCACACCAAACATCGTATCAGCACGAGTGGTGAAGATAGTAAAGCTCTCATCGCTATCAGCAATTTGGAACTCCACTTCAGCACCCTCTGAACGACCAATCCAGTTCTTCTGTGTTTCCTTGATGGAATCGCTCCATTGAATGGTCTCCAGGCCATCCAACAAACGCTGTGAATAAGCACTTACACGCAGACACCACTGGCGCATCTTCTTCTGCTCTACAGGGAAACCACCTCTCACACTCACACCATCAACCACCTCATCGTTTGCCAACACAGTGCCCAAACCAGCACACCAATTGACCATTGTCTCACCCATGAAGGCAATTCTGTAGTTCATCAGCACATCACTCTTCTGCTTCTCATCCATCGCCTTCCATTCCTCAGCTGTGAAGGTGAGGTTTTCCGTCTGAGCCACATCAAGTCCCTCTGTTCCCTTTTCTTCAAAGCGTTCAATCAACTTCTCGATAGGTTGAGCTGACTGACACTTGTAGCAGAAGAACGAATTGAACATCTTCTGGAAAGCCCACTGTGTCCACTTGTAGTAGTTAGGGGTACAAGTACGCACCTCTCTGTCCCAATCGAAGCAGAAACCAATCTTGTCCAACTGTTCACGATAGCGGTCAATGTTCTGGAACGTGGTCTTCTCTGGATGCTGACCTGTTTGGATAGCATACTGCTCAGCAGGCAATCCGTAGGCATCATAACCCATCGGGTTCAACACATTGAAGCCCTGCAATCTTTTATATCGAGCATAGATGTCGCTCGCAATATATCCTAATGGATGTCCCACATGCAAACCTGCCCCACTCGGATAGGGGAACATATTCAGCACATAAAACTTGGGTTTGCTCTTGTCCTCGACAACCTTGTAGGTCTGTTCTTCCACCCACTTCTGTTGCCATTTCTTCTCAATCTCTCTAAAATTGTATTCCATTTTATTTCAGTCGTTTGAATTTGACTGCAAAGGTACGGATAAGTGAGCACAAAACAAAAAGAAAAACGCTTTTTCTTTTTTATTAGCGAACGAGAGTACCTTCGACGTAGTCAACGGTACGGATAAGTGAGAGAAAAACCAAATTTATTTGAGTTTTTCCGAACGTGCGATTACTCAATCCAATTATTCCTATCCAAATTACGATAGCCAATTGCTTCAGCGATGTGGGACGACTGCACGTTCTCAGCTCCTTCGAGGTCGGCAATGGTGCGTGAAACTTTCAGGATGCGGTCGTAGGCACGAGCAGAGAGGT
Source organism: Bacteroidaceae bacterium (assembly GCA_017614895.1). Classification (GTDB taxonomy): domain Bacteria; phylum Bacteroidota; class Bacteroidia; order Bacteroidales; family Bacteroidaceae; genus Minthosoma. Next base: position 4,323 of record JAGAAZ010000046.1, read on the forward strand.
TGAACTTCTTCATCGCTGTGCGCAGGAGGTTGAGAGCCTGGTCATCAAGTTGCACATACTTCTGCAAGAGGGAGGTTGTCATTTGGGCATTGCAATGAATGCCCTTGATGCCCTTATAGCGTTCACTCTGAATTTGACGCGCCTTGAGCACCCGTTCTCGAATAACAGCAGAAGACTCACCCTTGGGTGCTTTGGCAATGTCTTCGAAGGGGACACTTTCAACTTCTACCTGCAGGTCTATACGATCCATCAAAGGTCCACTAATCTTATTCATGTATCGCTGAATCTGGGCAGGGGTACAAACACATTTTCGAGTAGGATGATGATGATAACCACAAGGACAGGGGTTCATCGATGCCACCAACATAAAGGAACAGGGAAGTGTCAGGTTGTAACGTGCTCGAGAGATGCTGATGATACGGTCTTCAAGGGGTTGACGAAGCGTTTCAAGAACACTACGATTGAATTCAGGTAGTTCATCCAGAAAGAGCACTCCATTATGGGCCAAACATATTTCCCCTGGCATAAAGACATTACCACCTCCCACGAGCGCAACATCTGACACTGTGTGGTGAGGTGCTCGGAAAGGTCTTTGGCTGATGAGTGAGGTATCCCTTTTCAACGTACCTGCAATGGAATGTATCTGTGTCGTTTCCAAACTCTCACTGAGGGTGAGTGGTGGAAGAATGGAAGGGAGGCGTTTGGCCATCATGGATTTACCACAGCCAGGACTGCCTACAAGAATGATATTGTGTCCACCAGCTGCTGCCACTTCGAAAGCACGCTTCACATTAGATTGTCCCTTCACCTCATCAAAATCGTAAGGGAAAGAGAAGAGTTGGGCATAGAATTCTTCACGAGTGTTGACGATGGTGGGTTCGATGTGGTGTATTCCTGTAAAGAATCCTACAATGTCATTCAGATGTTTTACGCCATAGATTTTCAGCTTATTCACCACAGCAGCTTCACGGGCATTCTCTTCAGGAACAAACAGTGCTTCGTAACCCAGTTCCCTTGCTTTAATGGAAATGGGTAACACACCTTTCACGGGCAGAATGTTGCCATCCAATCCCAATTCCCCCACAAACATAAAGCGTTCAGGATGTTCGATGGTCAATAAATCATAGGAAATCATTACGCCAATCGCCATAGGAAGGTCGAATCCTGATCCCTCCTTGCGCACATCAGCAGGAGCCAGATTGACCACCACAGATTTGTTGGGCATTTTGTACCCATTCACACGCAGGGCAGATTGAACACGTTCTTGACTTTCTTTCACAGCACTATCTGGTAATCCTACGATGGTGAATTTCGGATTATTGCCTCCCTCGAAGTTGTCCACTTCTACTGTTACCACCATCGCATCCAATCCCTGTAATGCTGCGCTATAGATTTTTGAAACCATCAGTCTTTCCTTTCATGAATGTGTTTTTTCAAAATGTCCCCCAATTGGTTCACATCGTCACCACAATCAAGTACCTTATGGGTCTTGTCCGTCAGGATGTAGTAAGGGACGGTATTGATGCCAAAGGTCTTAATGGCTTTTGATTCGAAGCCTAAACCATCGCAACAATGGAGGAGGTAAGTAGCTGTGCTGTCAGGTCGAATGGCATCTTCCCAACGATAGCGCTCCACATCCAGGGAAATGGCCACAAGGCGTAATCGCCCATTGTCACGCTCATCGCCTAACCCATTCTTGAGTTTCCAAAGGAAGTCTGTGCCATTGGGCATCCATGTTGCCCAAAAAGCGATGAGGGTGTAGTCTTTGGAGGACGACCATAGTTTAACGCTTTTCTTGTCTTTATTGATAAGGGTAACATCGGGTAAAGTCTTGCCTATTTGTCGAGTGGCCTCAGCCTTGAGTTTACTCTCAATGTCGAGCAACTGATGATGGTGAGGATGCTTGGTTCGAAGCACTTTTAACAGTTCGCTGAGTTCAGCAGAACTGACTTCTTCGTTCTGCACGAAATAGTGGTCGAAGAGATAGATGGCGACTGGTGAAGCTGGATGGTCCTTGATGTACGTCCGTGCCGTATTGGTCATCAGGGAGGGGTTCATCGTATAAGTCTCTTCGCGAAACTTGTTCATGAGAAGGTTTTCATCACTACCGTTTACCACATAGTTTTTGAGGTCGTTAGCAGTGGCTTCATATTCGAGGTCTTCACCAGGACCTGCAAAAATGACCTGCTCCACCCCGTTAGGGAAGAGAAGGATGTAGGGGGTGACTTCGTCGGTCTCCCCTCGATAGCGGAACTTGCCCTCTTGGATATTGATGGTGTCAAGGCGGGCAAGGTCGCCGTTCAGGTTGTAGATGTATAGTTCCCCTGCCTGCATGTCACGGAATCTACCCCTGATGCGAAAGGAGTTGCCACCAGGTCCACAAGAAGCCAAGAGAAACAGGATGAATATGTAAAGAAAATTCTTCATTCTTTATAATCCGAAAATTCTGCATCGTTAGCAGCACGTTTTGCCAGTGAAGCATCAAGGGCAATCGCTTTAGCAAGATTATCCTTCACCTCCGACTTGTCTTCCATACGAGCAGCGAGGATAGCACGCAGATAGTAAGTCATCGCGTCGGGGTTTTTGATGTTGCCAAGAGTCTTGAGAGCATCCGCATAGTCTTGCGAAAGGATGTTGGCAAGGGCTGCACTGTTGTTGGCAGACTTGGCAAACTTGGCAGATGCCTGAGGATAACGTCCCTGTGCCAGGTAGAGGTGTCCAATGGCTTCATCAAAGTTGTTGGCATTGACACCCTTGGAGATAAACATCTCAGCATCTTGGAACTGTCCGTTCTGGATGGCCAGCAAACCAAGATTCACATTAGGTTCTGCTGCATTGGAATTGATGCCAAGTGCTTGACGCAGGTAAGACTGTGCTGTCTCCGTGTCACCACGTTGCATGGCCAACTCACCAAGGTTGTTGTAGGCACGATAGTCGTTGGGGAAGAGGTTCACCACCTTCTTCAAGATGGATTCCTTCTGTGCATCGCTGGTAGAGAGGGTGTTGGCTGCATAAATCAGTTCCTCTATGCTCAACTTTGAAGCATCGCTATTCACCAATTGCATAATAGCGTCATCGCTACGACCAATTACATCATAGTTGATGACCATCCGGGCACGACGCAACTCTGGCAGCACGGCATCAGCCAATTCCTTATACACTACTGCCACGTTGCGAATTTCACGCTCGCGCTGCTCAGGGTCTTGATACATTGAAAGCACACGCAAAATGATTTCCTTGTCTTGCAAGTTTGATTGTGATACCAATGCCTGAAAACCTTCCCAGTCCTCTGCTGTGTATTTTGTATCAACATTGGTGCTGAGTTGGTTCTGTTTGAGTTGCTGGTTCACATAACCCTCCGACACCTCACCACGCTTAGCAGCCAAGCGCTCATTAATGGTATAAGCACCATCTGGCGAAGCGTATGCACTAACTTCAATATTGTTCAGCACAAGGCTCTGCTCATCGCTCTTGATGTTCTTCAAGGTGGTGATGAAGTCCTGAACGGTCTGACTGTTCAACTCACTGCCACGCAAGTTGGCTTGTCCGATCAGGAACTTGATGGCAGCCTCCTGCTTCTGATTGATGACACGCTGGAAGTTGTCGGGAGCCACACCAAAGTTTGCCGTCTTGGCTGTCTTTGTGATGAGAGAAGCCGTACATTGTGTACCATAACCAATCTTGACGGTTGGCATCTTCACGTTCTTCTTACCCACCTTGGCATTGAACTGCATCATCAAATCACTCTTCTCCATGCCATCTTCGAAAGGTACAGAAAAACGCATCGTAGCATGACCACCATTTTTATAGGAGATAATCATATTGTTGGCTTCCACCTTCTCACCCTGTAAAGTGAAAGGATCGCCAGCCGACGCGCCTCCATCCCATTTCAACACAGGTGTACACTCCACCACAGCTTTCTTATTGACCATTTTGGGAGGTAAATTGATACTGATAGTGGCTGGCACTTCACCAGCTAAATATTCCAATGGCTTGGGCGACACAGCAAAGTTGTCGGAAACAAATGCTTTCTGCTTACTGCAACCTGACAGCAACACCACTGCCAAAGCTGATAACATATAAACGTTTTTCTTCATTATTGTTAGTTTTTTGTATATTTCCTACTCAAACGCCGTACAGGATACCATACAGAAAGGAATCCGACGGCAATTACCGTTACAAATACCAATACCACATCCCACGCATGCACACTCACTGGATAGGCATCAATGATGTAACTTCCTTCGCTGTTACCAAAACGAATCAGCCCAAACTCCTGCTGCAACCAGCATAACAGCAATCCGATGGCAATGCCAATGACTGCTCCCAACATAGAGATCATCCTGCCTTCCATCATGAAGATGCTACTGATCTGATGCTCGTTGGCACCCAGATTCCGTAGTGTGATGGCATCCTGTTTCTTGTCAATCATCAGCATCGATAGCGAGCCAATGATATTGAAGCACGCAATCATCAAGATGAACGTCAGGAAAATATATGAGATGAGTTTCTCTATCTGCATAATCTTGAACGTGTCCTCTTGTTGCTCGTAACGGTCTTTCACCATATATTTCTCTCCCAGCATCTGCTGTAGACGTGCCTTCACTTTCCCTATATCGGCACCCTTCCGCACCTTTAATTCCACAGCTGACACCTCGCCTTCTCGTTCAAAAAGCCGACGGGTAAATGCAATGTTTGTGATGACATATTGTGCATCGTATTTATTCTGCTTCACCATGAAACCTACCCTTGGTGAGTACAACTCTTCTTGATTCAGGCTTTCACGAGGATCATTCAGGTCTATGCGTTCCCCTTTTCGAGGAGCATACACTTGGATAGGTTCATCGAAATCGGCAGGCAACCCCAACTGCATGAGCAGGTTTGATCCCAAGATGCCATAGTCAATCACATCGGCATGGAGTTCAAACACGCCCTCACCAATCAGGATATTGTTGATGTTCGTCAGTTCCTCAAAACTATCTTCCACACCCTTTACAGTTGCCATCACCTGCCGGTTGTTAATCATCAGCAACGCTTGGTCTTCCAGTGTTTCTGTACAGATGGCAACGTCCGCATCCGTTTTTAATGCTTTGAGTTCCTTTGCATCAGCAGCCATGAACTTCCCCACTGCTGGCACCACCTTCAACTGGGGGTCCATTGCTGTGAATAGCCCTGCCACCATATCCTGAAAGCCATTGAACACCGACAGGATACACACCAAGGCAGCCGTAGCAATCGCCACTCCACACACCGACACACCTGAAATGATGTTGATGGCACTGTGCGACTTCTTCGACAGCAGATAACGCTTGGCTATGTAGAAAGGGAAATTCACTGATTCAGCAGTTTATCGATATTCTCCACATAATCCAGCGAGTCATCCAAGAAGAATTTCAACTCTGGGATGATACGCAACTGGTGACGCTCCAATTTGCCTAATTCATAACGAATTGCGCCAGCATGGTCGTTGATGTTCTGCAACACTTCCTGAGCCTTCTCCGACGGGAAGATGCTCAAATATGCTTTCGCCACACTCAGGTCAGGGCTGATCCTCACTACACTCACACTCACCAGCAGATTTCTTGTCTGTCTCGTCTGTGCCTGAAAAATGCCTGCCAAATCCTTCTGAATCAAGCGTGCAATCTTATTTTGTCTTGTTGTTTCCATATGTTTTTCTTATTATACTCAAACCGTCTCTCAGTGGCAGAATGACTTTCTCTACCCTATCATCTTTTGCCACCCAATCATTAAAGGCACGAATACCTTCTGTCTGCGCATCCTTTGCATCCTCCTCCACGACGTGTCCATCCCATAACGTGTTGTCTGCCAAGATATAGCCACCTTCATTCAGATGCGCCATCACCATCTCGTAATATTCCACATACTTGCGTTTGTCACCATCAATGAAAGCCATATCGAACATCAGTCCCAACTTCGGCACTACCTCCAACGCATCACCAATGTGCATCGTAATCTTATCCTTATAGGGTGAGTTCTCAAACCAGGGCAAAGTGAAATCCTCTTGCTCGTCGTTAATCTCCACTGTGTGCAGATGTCCCCCCTCTCGCAATCCCTCTGCAATGCACAATCCTGAATAGCCGCTATATGTGCCAATCTCCAACACCAACTTTGGGCGTATCATTCCTACCAGCATCTTCAACAACCGTCCCTGCAAGTGCCCACTTGCCATCCGTCCATACAGCAGATGCAACTGAGTTGACCGCCACAAACGGTGCATGTAGTCACTCTCCTTGTCAATGTGTTCAAGGATATATTCGTCTATCTTTTCACTTTCTGTCATAGTTCTTCAATGCTTCCACGCCTAGTCGATAGCTGTCCAATCCAAACCCGCAAATCACACCCACACAGGCACAACTGATCATCGACTGATGACGGAACGCTTCACGCTGATGCACATTGGAGATATGCACTTCCACCACAGGTGTCTTCACCCCACGGATAGCATCCTGCAAGGCGATGCTTGTATGTGTGTAAGCCCCTGCGTTCAGCACGATACCGTCCCATGTGAAACCCACCTCATGAATCTTGTTGATGAGTTCACCTTCCACATTCGATTGGTAGTATGCCAGTTCCACTTCGGGGAACATTTCCTTCAATTTCGTGAAATACTCTTCAAAACCTTGGCTCCCATAGATACCTGGCTCTCGTTTACCCAACAAATTCAAGTTAGGTCCATTTAGAATCAATATTTTCATCTTTTCTTGATTTTGGGTACAAAGGTACGGATAAGTGAGAGAAAAACCAAATTTATTTGGGATTTTCCGAACGTGAGTACTTTCGAGTGTAGCTCAACGGTACGGATAAGTGAGAGAAAAACCAAAGGAAAAACATTATTTGTATGTCTTTTGGAGGGAGAAAATGGAGTGAAGAGAAAAAAATGAGGGGTGAAAACTAATATTTTTTGGAAAAGACTTGGGTGTTTGGGAAATTTAAGGTATTTTTGCAGTTCTTCATCGTATAAAACACAAGAAACTCAAATTAATAACTTTAATTCTTAAACATTTTATGTGGTTATGTAACTCTTCAATCGGAAGGAAAGTCATCATGTCGGTTACCGGCCTGGCGCTTGTTCTCTTCCTGACGTTTCATGGATGCATGAACGTAGTGGCACTCTTCAGTGCAGAGGCGTACAACCAGATTTGTGAATTGCTGGGCTCCAACTGGTATGCTCTGGCGGCTACTTGTGCATTGGGTGCGCTGGTGGTCATTCACATCATCTACGCCTTCATCCTCACATTCCAGAACCAAAAGGCTCGTGGCAACAACAAGTATGCCATCACTGACAAGCCTGGCAAGGTGGAATGGGCAAGCCAGAACATGTTGGTGCTGGGCATCATCGTGGTGCTGGGTCTGTTGCTCCACCTGTTCAACTTCTGGTACAACATGATGTTTGCGGAACTTGCCGAGATTCAGAACAACATCAGCCCGACTGATGGTTTTGAATGGATTAAGGCTACTTTCGCTAATCCTATTTATGTGGTCATCTACCTCATTTGGCTTGTAGCCATTTGGTTCCACCTCACTCACGGCATCTGGTCAGGTTTCCAGACACTCGGCTGGAGCGGTCACGTATGGTTCTGCCGCTGGAAGATGATTGGTCAGATTTGGGCTACTATCGTGATGGCCATGTTCGCCATCGTAGCTATTGCTTTTGCTGTTTGCCCCGACTGCCTTGGTGGTTGCGAAGGCAAGGTTGTTCCTTTCTGGATGTAATGTAAAATTGAAAAGTTAAAAAATTGAAGAATTGAAGTCCTCTTTCACACGAGGCGGAAACTTCAATTTTTCAATCCTTCAATTCTTAAATACTAAATAATTATGGCAATCAATATAGATTCTAAAATTCCTGAGGGACCCGTTGCTGAGAAGTGGTCGAACTATAAAGCACACCAGCGTCTGGTGAACCCAAAGAATAAGCTGAAGCTCGATGTCATCGTCGTTGGTACGGGTCTGGCAGGTGCTTCAGCAGCCGCATCTCTTGGTGAGATGGGCTTCAACGTGCTCAATTTCTGCATTCAGGACTCTCCTCGTCGTGCTCACTCTATCGCTGCACAGGGAGGTATCAATGCAGCCAAGAACTATCAGAACGATGGTGACTCTGTCTATCGTCTGTTCTACGACACCGTGAAGGGCGGTGACTATCGTGCTCGTGAGGCTAACGTCTATCGTCTGGCTGAGGTTTCCAACTCCATCATCGACCAGTGCGTGGCTCAGGGCGTTCCTTTCGCTCGTGAATATGGTGGCACATTGGCTAACCGTTCTTTCGGTGGTGCTCAGGTGTCTCGTACTTTCTACGCCAAGGGTCAGACAGGTCAGCAGCTCCTCCTCGGCGCTTACTCAGCACTCTCTGCACAGGTGAATGCTGGCAAGGTGAAGCTCTACACCCGTTATGAGATGCTCGACGTGGTGATCATCGATGGCAAGGCTCGTGGTATCATTGCCAAGAACCTCGTCACTGGCAAGCTCGAACGCTTCAGTGCTAACGCTGTCGTTATTGCTACCGGCGGCTATGGTAACGCTTACTTCCTCTCCACCAACGCTA
>JAGAAZ010000047.1 GCA_017614895.1 Bacteroidaceae bacterium
ACAGATGCTCGACAATGCCAACCAATTCACCCAGCAAGGAACCATCACACTGGAATGCCGATTGAAAGATGAACGAAATGTCAACTTCATCGTCACCGACACAGGCATTGGCATTTCCGAAGAGAATGCAGAACGTGTCTTCATTCCATTCCTCAAGCTCGACTACTACAGCGAAGGATTGGGCATTGGCCTTACCATTGTTCGCCGATCTGCCGAGTTGATGGGTGGCACATTCATCCTCGATTCTTCCTACAAAGAAGGTGCCCGATTTGTGCTCACCATGCCGCTTGCATAGTTCAAAGCAAGGTGAACTCCATTCTTTTTGCTGGTTTTGTAGCAAGAAATGGGCTTTGTTTGGTATTCATCGCCCCAAAATTTGGTCGTTTTCTCATTTATCCGTACCTTTGCACAATTATTGTGTTTTTTTAATTGTAAAAACTTTATATCTATTAAGATATGCCTAAAATATCCATACGAGGAACGGAAATGCCCAGTTCGCCTATCCGTAAACTGGCACCGCTGGCAGAAGACGCAAAAAAGCGTGGCATCAAGGTCTATCATCTGAACATCGGACAGCCCGACCTGCCCACACCACAGGTGGCATTGGATGCAATCCGAAATATCGACCGCAAAATACTGGAATATAGCCCTTCACAAGGTTATCGCAGCTATCGTGAGAAGTTGGTGAACTACTATGCGAAGTACGACATCAACCTGACGGCAGATGATATCATCATCACCAGTGGTGGTTCCGAAGCGGTGCTGTTCTCGTTCTTGGCATGTCTGAATCCTGGCGACGAAATCATTGTTCCTGAACCTGCTTATGCCAACTACATGGCATTCGCCATCTCGGCAGGTGCTGTGATTCGCACCATTGCCACGACCATTGATGAAGGTTTCTCGCTTCCGAAGGTGGAAAAGTTTGAGGAACTCATCAATGAGCGTACCCGTGCCATTCTCATCTGCAACCCTAACAACCCAACGGGTTATCTCTATACACGTCGTGAGATGAATCAGATTCGTGACTTGGTGAAGAAGTACGACCTCTATCTCTTCTCCGACGAGGTGTATCGTGAGTTCATCTACACAGGTTCGCCCTATATTTCTGCTTGCCACTTGGAGGGCATTGAGCAGAACGTGGTGCTGATTGACTCTGTGTCGAAGCGTTATAGTGAGTGTGGTATCCGTATTGGTGCACTCATCACGAAGAACGAGGAAATCCGTAAGGCTGTGATGAAATTTTGTCAGGCACGCCTTTCTCCTCCATTGATTGGTCAGATTGCAGCTGAAGCAAGTTTGGATGCACCAGAGGAGTACAGCCGTGACGTCTATGATGAATATGTGGAGCGACGCAAGTGCCTGATTGACGGATTGAACCGCATTCCTGGTGTTTATTCACCTATCCCAATGGGTGCCTTCTATACCGTGGCACGTCTTCCTGTAGATGACTGCGAGAAGTTCTGTGCATGGTGTCTCTCAGAATTCAATTACGAGGGTGAGACCGTGATGATGGCACCAGCTGCTGGTTTCTACACCACGCCTGGGGCAGGAAAGAACGAGGTGCGAATTGCCTACGTGCTGAAGAAGGAAGACCTCGTGAGAGCACTCTTCGTGTTGAGAAAGGCATTGGAAGCATATCCTGGGAGAGTCGAAAATTGAGGTTGAGGTTTGAGATTCGAACTTTTCATAGCAAAGCGCATTTATGCGGATAAGACTGAGGACGGGGAACGATTTTCCCGTCCTGCCATTCGTATAGCGATGCTGGGCGTCGCCATTGGTGTGGCAGTCATGCTGATCAGCCTTGCTGTGGTGCTGGGTTTCAAGCACGAGGTGAGTTCGAAGGTCATAGGCTTTGGCAGTCACATTCAGGTGCTGAGCCTCACCCAGAATCAGAACTATGAGATGATGCCCGTGCTGACCAACGACACGTTGATTCGCAAGGTGAAGAAGGTGCAGGGTGTTGAACGCATTCAGAAGTTTGCCACGAAGATTGGCATCCTGAAAACGGAGGAGAACTTTCGTGGTTTGACATTCAAAGGAGTGGGAGAGGACTATGACCTTTCATTCTTCCGTAATTCGATGATTGACGGAAAGATGCCTAAGTTTTCCTCCAAAGAAGCTTCAAATGAAATTCTCCTTTCTCAGAAGGTGGCTGGTGACCTTGGCGTGAAGGTGGGCGACAAGATTTTCGCCTATTTCATGGGTGAGGAATCGATGCGTGCACGTCGTTTCAAAGTGGCTGGTGTTTTTGCCACCAACATGAACGATTTCGATAAGAATTATGTCATCACCGACATCTACACGGTTCGCAAACTGAATGGTTGGGACGAAGAGATGTCATCAGGTTTGGAGGTGAAAGTCAACGACTTCGACAGGGTGGAGGAGTTGACGAACAAACTTCAGTTCATTCATAAGGGCACCGACCGCAATGGTGTCACCTATGGCGTGTTCAGCATCAAGGACATCGCAGCCCATACGTTTGCCTGGTTGTCTGTGTTGGACATGAATGTGGTGATGATCCTCGTGCTGATGATCTTGGTCAGCGCATTTACGGTCGTCAGTGGACTGCTCATCATCATGCTCGAGCGCATCAACATGATTGGCACGCTGAAAGTGCTGGGTGCGACCAATGTGTCCGTGCGAAACATCTTCATCCATTTCAGCGTCATGCTGGTGGGTCAGGGCTTGCTTTGGGGCAATGTTTTTGGTTTGCTCTTTTGTTGGATTCAGCAGCAGTTTCACCTCATCTCTCTCGATGCCTCCGTCTATTATATCGATTCCGTGCCCATTCAGTTCAATTGGTGGCTCATCCTCGCCATCAATGTAGTGACACTCCTCATTGCTACGCTTGTCATCTGGGGCAGTTCACATCTCATCAGCATCGGCAAGCCATCGGAAACCATTCGCTACGAATAGACTTGCCTTATTGTGATTGATGGCGAATCAAACAAATAGTTATGAAAATAGAATGTCATGTGAAAATAATGACTGGATGATTTGGATATGTCAAGAAAAATCAATACCTTTGTGGCAACAATCGTGAACTAATCTGCGATCTAAATATGAAAAGGCTGACCTTTATTGTTGCTGCCGTTATGGCAATGACTTCTGTGGATGCTAATGCACAGGGGTGGCTGAATCGTGTCGTGGATGTGGCTGTGGGTGAAGTGAAGGGACGGGTGAAAGAAAAGGTGAGAGAGAAAGTCAATGAGGCTGTGGAGAAAACAGTGGAGAAGACTGCGGAAGATGAGGAAGAGTCGGTGAGAAATGAAGAAGCGCGTGTGGACGATGAGACAACGGATGTGGTTCTGGCTCGAAAGGGGAATGATTTGACCACAGTGGATTTCTGCGACTTCCTGCATTATTGTAACGGAGAAGAGGCTGGTCCAACCCTCGCTGTCTTCACGAAGGCGTATTGTTCGACTCCTGCATTTGAGGCCTTGAATGAGCGTGTGTTCAATGCCGTGATGGAATCGCCGAAGGTTTATGAACAGGGCGTCCAACAGTTAGAGACCATCATCAAGGTGAATAAAGAGAGCGGGGAGCACGTCTCACAAGAACAGCTGGACGAGTGGAACAGAGAACTGAAGGAGTTGCGCGAGAAGAAGCGGAATGCCCGTCCAGTTGACTATAAGGCAATCTTGGACGAGATTCTCAATCATGCGGTCGGTCATCGGTTTTTCTGGGCTGCCCAACCGATGTTTGACGGTTTGGTATCGGTCAGAACGATGGAGAACGTGGAAAAGGGATGGGGTGTCATCAATTCACAAGGAAAGACTGTGATACCTTTCCAGTACAGTGATATCTGCTTCAGTCTTTTTGGAGAAGACGAGCACATGAACGTGATTCTTGGCTTTAACCCTGATGTGGGCATGTCTGTGTATCGTCCCGATGGCTCACTAATCACGCCACAGAAATTTTGGGGAGGATATCTCCTGCCGCTGAACACCATCGTTGTCAATTTCACCAAAAACACATGTGGATTGCTGGACGAGAAGACGGGAAAGGTCTTGACAACCCAGAAGTACGAGGAAATCAAGGATAATCTTTCCAATCTGCTTGACTCCAATAGTGTCGTTATCTATGGTGTTCGCAACGGTAAGAACTACATCCTTTCGAGGGATGGGCGTGAGATAGGTGAACTCATCATGACCTATGACACGCCGCACCAAGTGATATTCTATTGATGCCTGACAGGACCGATTCTTTTATTAATCACCTTAAATAAATAAAACAATGAGAAAAAAGACACTGACTATGTTGGCTGTGCTCCTGATGATGGGCACGGCTGATGTGAATGCACAGGGCGTTCTGAAGAAACTGAAGCAGAAGGCCGAAAACGCCATCACCAAGGTGGCTGGTGTGAACACGAATGAGAGGGAGGATGAAGATGAGGACGATAGCGAAGGCGCTGTAGCTGTGCCTAAAGGCTCCGACATCATTCAGAAACGCAAGCAGACAACGCTGATATGGAATGGTGTTGTGAAACCCAGCACAGCCACCACATCGCAGGCACTCTTGGCAGAGTTACCCCCACTTCCGTCGGCCGAGAAGATGGCTCGAAGCACTCAGGAGGAGCGCGATGCCTACTACATGAAGATTCTGGCTGTGACGGAACGTGCTACCCAGCTGGAAGAGAATGCGACGGGTTGTTCGGATGCCGAGACAGAGGCTGAACGCAAGAAGTGGGAAAACAAAATCTGCGACCAGTTCGGCATCACACAGAAGGAGCTGGAGATTTTGGGGGATGACAACATTTCCGAGTCGCAGAAAGAGCCTATCCGTCAGAAGATGATGACCAAGATACTGGGTGTTGACATGAATGATAGTGAGATGGAGAAATTCGAAAAAATGAGCGAGAAGGAGCAGGAGGCATATATCAAGGCCCATCCTGAGTTTGTGGCAAAGATGCAGAAGGCTGCAACCAATGCGATGGATTTTGGTCAGAAGATGCAGCAGATGGCAAGTGGGGCGGTGACGCTGGAAACCCGGATGGCAAAACTGGCGCAGGATATGCAGAAGTTCGCTGAACGAGAGTCGGCTCACGACTATTCTGCTTTGGGTGCGAAGTATAACAGCAAGTTGGAGAAGATATACAAGCAAATCTTCGCTACTGATGACATGTCACAGGTGGATGCCCTCTATGCGGAGGCTGACGAACTGCTTTACAACTACCGACTGGAGGCTGCCAAGGAGTATCGTGCTTCGTTGGCACGCCAGATTGAGAAAGAAAAGACATACTTGGCTGAGTATAACAGCATCATGAGCGATGCCGTGAAAGATGGAACCCTGCCCGAATGTGCGCTTGAACGTGCTGATTTCAATATGGTGATTAGCATTGCCAACATCTTGGAGGATGCCTACAAGGACATCCCCGAACTGGATGCCTCGCCTGTGGAAAAGAAGGTGCTCTACACGCTGCCGAAGGGATATGGGTTCGCCATTTCAGAGAACCGATGCTATGTAGGCTTCCCAAGTGGAGGTGTGGATGCTGCTGCCAATGCGGGAAGAGGTGGCGGTCCCGTCTGCTGGCTGTTGGAAAAGTGGCCTATGCTGGTGTCGAAAGATTCGAAAGACGGTGTGCTGAGCTACGGCGTGCTGAATTGCGATGGTGTGAAAGACATCACGGAGGCTGAACTGGTGGCGTTCAACAAGAAAGCCTCCTACAAGAACATGAAGGATCAAAGAAAGAAGGAGAAACCTGCCTACGGCAAATATAAGAGCCGTAGCGGCAAGCGTACCGTGGAGTATGCTGAAGATGGCTATCTGGTCATCGAAGGCATGAGTTACTTCGACCCGGTTTCTTTCTCGGCACAGGAGGACAAACTGCAGTGGGTGGAGATTGACGGCAACCAGATAGTGCTCTGCACCTATAAGCTCTAAGGGATGAACGAAAGGATTCTCTTCACGCCATTCATTGAGATAGAGGATGATTGATTTTGTCAAATGTAAATGGATGCTGTGGATGCTGTTCGTGGTGAGCAGCACCACAGCATTCTCTATGAACCACAGGAAAGCTTTTGGCAACGATTGGCAGGAGGCTGAACAGTATGTGGAGGAACATCGGGCGGAATGGCGAGAGACATTTGATGTATTTGAAGTGGATGCGATGGTGGCAGAAGCCATTGTCTTTCCAGAACTTATACGTTACAGCCGATGGCAGGATGAGATTGAGTCTGCTGCCGTTACAGCCCTTTACGTGAATGGAGGGAAGCAGCAGGCGAATTTCTCCATCGGAAGGTTCCAGATGAAGCCGTCTTTTGCCGAAGAGCTGGAGAGGGATTGGAACCGTTCGATGTTGGTTCAGACTTACGAGTTTGTGTTTGATACGCATGACACATCGACAGCTCGTCGCAGTCGAGTCAAACGATTGGGTACCATGCTGGGGCAATGCCGATATCTTGCTATCTTCATCCGATTGCAGCAATTGAGGCATCCTGAATTGTTACAATGTTCCAAACAAGAGCAAGTGCGCCGTCTTGCCACGCTTTACAATCGTTCCTATACAGCATCTTGGCAGGAAATGGATAGTTTAGCTCTTGAAAAGCATTTCCACACCGACATGATTAAAACACGTCGCACCCGTCTCTACAGTTATGCTGCTATTGCTGTAGAGTATTATATGTGTGTGGCTCAGTTTTCTTACGCTAAGCGAATATAGTACGCACCTGACGTACTGTAAGTGCGCTAAGGACGTACCAAGAGTGCGCTAGAGACGTACTAAAACTTTTCTTTTGTATCAAAGATTCTAGATCCTCGTTCCAGAAAACGTCACTCGAGTCGAATGATGAAATGACTCGAGTCAGATGGCAAATCGACTCGAGTGAAGGTTTTTATGGGAGGAAAACAAGGTTTGTGAAGACAAACTTGGGGTTTCCTTGTGGCAATGTGTGGAAAAATGCTTAACTTTGCAGGTCAAAATTTAAAAACCAATGGAATTAGCAAAAAATTATAGCCCCTCCGAGGTGGAGGGAAAGTGGTATCAATACTGGCTTGACCACAAATTGTTTGCCAGTAAACCCGATGGACGTGAGTCGTACACGATTGTGATTCCGCCACCCAATGTGACTGGTGTGCTTCACATGGGTCACATGCTCAACAACACCATTCAGGATATCCTTATCCGTAAGGCACGCATCGATGGCAAGAACGCTTGCTGGGTGCCTGGCACTGACCATGCTTCCATCGCTACGGAGGCGAAGGTGGTGAACCGCCTGGCAGAACAGGGCATCAAGAAGCGTGACCTCACTCGTGAGGAGTTCTTGAAACATGCTTGGGCATGGACAGACGAACATGGAGGCATCATCCTGAAGCAGCTGCGTCGTCTGGGTGCATCCTGCGACTGGGACAGAACGGCCTTCACGATGGACGAGAAGCGTAGTGAAAGTGTGTTGAAGGTCTTCGTGGATCTCTACAAGAAGGGTCTTATCTATCGTGGTCTCCGCATGGTGAACTGGGATCCGAAAGCGCAGACGGTGCTCTCGACTGAGGAGGTGATTTATCGTGATGAGAAGAGCCACCTGTATCATCTGAAATATTATGTAGCTGACCCTGAGAATCTCACTTCTGTGGGCAGCAAGGTTTCCATTGAGACTTTGGAACAGGAGGGTAACATCATCCACAAGGATGCCAAGGGCTTTTATGCTGTGGTGGCTACCACACGTCCTGAGACCATCATGGGTGATACAGCCATGTGTATCAATCCGAAAGACCCGAAGAACCAGTGGCTGCGTGGTCACAAGGTGATTGTGCCGCTGGTGAACCGTGTTATCCCTGTGATTGAAGACCGCTATGTGGACATCGAGTTTGGTACTGGCTGTCTGAAGGTGACTCCTGCTCATGATGTGAACGACTACGCATTGGGTAAGGCGCATAATCTTGAAACCATCGATATCTTCAATCCTGACGGAACCCTCTCTGAGGAGGCTGGGCTCTATGTGGGAATGGACAGAATGGACGTGCGCAAGCAGATTGCCATCGACCTGAAAGAAGCTGGTCTGATGGAGAAGATTGAGGACTACGAGAACAAGGTGGGCTATTCGGAGCGTAACCAAGACACGGCTGTGGAGCCTCGTCTCTGTAAGCAGTGGTTCCTCTCGATGAAGCACTTTGCTGACATCGCTCTGCCTCCTGTGCTCGAAGGCAAGATCAAGTTCTATCCGACCAAATATGTGACCACTTACCGTAATTGGCTTGAGAATATTCAGGACTGGTGCATCAGCCGTCAGCTCTGGTGGGGACACCGCATTCCTGCCTATTTCCTGCCCACTCCAGAAGGGGAGGAGGAGAAGTATGTGGTGGCACTCACAGCTGAGGAGGCTTTGGAAGAGGCAAAGAAGATTCCTGGCTACGAGAACCTCACCATCGACCAGTTGGTACACGATGAGGATGCGCTCGACACTTGGTTCTCTTCATGGCTCTGGCCTGTGTCGCTCTTCGATGGCATCAACAATCCTGGCAACGAGGAAATCAATTACTATTATCCCACCAGCGACTTGGTGACAGGTCCAGATATCATCTTCTTCTGGGTGGCTCGTATGATCATGGCTGGTGAGGAATATCTGAAGGATGTGCCTTTCCGCAATGTCTATTTCACGGGTATCGTGCGAGACAAACTGGGTAGAAAGATGTCGAAATCACTGGGCAATTCTCCTGATCCGATTGGTCTGATTGAGAAGTATGGTGCCGATGGTGTGCGTATGGGTATGCTCCTGTCTGCTCCTGCAGGCAACGACATCCTCTTCGACGAACAGCTCTGTCAGCAGGGTGCCGCCTTCTGCAACAAGATTTGGAATGCGTTCCGTCTCGTGCAGGGTTGGGAAGTGTCTGACTCGCTTGCACAGCCCGAGGAAAACAAGAAGACCATTGCGTGGATGGAGGCAACCATCAAGAAGGCATTGGTGGAAATCGATGGACTCTATAAGCGCTATCGTCTGAACGAGGCGTTGATGGCTGTCTTCAAACTCTTCACAGACGAGTTCTCTGGCTGGTATCTGGAGATGATCAAGCCTGCTTATCAGGCACCGATTGATGCTGAGACCTTCAAGGCAACGCTGAACTTCTTCGAACAGCTGATGAAGATGATTCATCCATT
Organism: Bacteroidaceae bacterium; assembly: GCA_017614895.1. Taxonomy (GTDB): domain Bacteria; phylum Bacteroidota; class Bacteroidia; order Bacteroidales; family Bacteroidaceae; genus Minthosoma. Next base: position 9,095 of record JAGAAZ010000047.1, read on the forward strand.
CATGCCATTCATCACCGAAGAACTCTATCAGCATATCGCAGAGCGTAAGGACGGAGAAAGCATCATGGTGGACACACTCATCCTTGATGCACCCACTGAGGAAGATGCTCGTCTGATTGCTCAGTTTGAAGAGGCGAAGCAGGTCATTTCTGGTGTGCGTGCCGTTCGTCAGAGCAAGAACATCTCTCCACGTGAACCACTGACACTTGAGGTGGTGCTCGCTGCCAACGATAAGAATATCACTCAGTGCCCAGCACTCGGTTCCATCATCAAGAAGATGGCTTCTTTGGCTGACATCCTCTATGTGCAGGCCAAGAGCGATGGTACTTCGACCTTCATGATTGGCACGACGGAATATGCTGTGCAACTTGGTAACCTCATCGACACGGAGGCTGAAATCCAGAAGATGGAGGCTGAACTGAAGCACTTGCAAGGTTTCCTCGTCGGTGTGCAGAAGAAACTCAGTAACGAACGTTTCGTGGCGAATGCACCTGCTCAGGTGGTGGAACTCGAACGCAAGAAGCAGAGTGATGCTGAAACCAAGATTGCAGCACTTACAGAGAGCATTGCAAAATTGAAGAAATAAATGAAAAAGGAGTGAATCGAAATTCACTCCTTTTTCTATTGTAACTCATTGAAGAGGTTGATGTCGTTCGGATTCTTGATCCTTACGTTTTGAGCCTTACCCGTCAGCTTCAGGGTTTGTTTGCCATCATTGATGACAATGAGATTCTTCACATCCATGTTGACATTGATGGTGGCAGTACTGCGTGAATAGAGGGACGCATCTTCTGCCTGAAGGTCGGTGATGTCGATGTTGCCGATGCCCGTTGATTGCAGGTCGAATGTGGTGCATTCCACTCTGCCGATTTTCATGCCGCCCGTACTGAGCACGCCCAATTGGATGTTCTCGGCACGCCAGGTGGCTTGGCTCTCGAAACTTCCATTTCCACAAACGCTCACACACTTCAACTCAGGGGCGGACACATACATCTTAATATTATTGGTGCTCCCATAGATGTTAATGTCCGTGTTGTTGTCTGTCTGTAGATTGACCGTCAATATATTGCTGTCAAATTCTGTGGTCAGGTAGTTCAAGGTGGTGCTGTCACCCTCCACTTCGATGCTGTAGTTTCCCTGCGTGTAGATGATGTCCACACTGCCGAGATTGGTGATATAACTGAAATCGAACGGGATGCTGATGCGTTTCTTGATGATGTTCTGCTTTCGCTGCTCAGTCTTTTCAGGACCCTTATTGTCTGTTTTCACCTCGTTGCTTGTGGTGGTACGACGACATGCGCCCAGCACAAGCAGTGTCGCGAATGTGATGATGATTCCGTATTTCATAAGTTCTCTTTTCTTTTTCGTTGCAAAGGTAATAAATAAAATTGAGAATTATTTTGTTCTTCACATGATTTGTGTTACCTTTGCAATCTCAAAGCGTATAATTCATATTTAAATACATACTTTATGGAAATAGACAACAAGTATATCACCCTTGCATATCAACTTTACACCATCGAGGATGGTGAAGAAGATCAGGAACCCGTTGAGGTGGCAAATAGCTGTCATCCATTCCAGTTCATCAGTGGTCTCAATCTGGTGCTTGCCAAGTTTGAGGAGAATGTGCGTGATTTGGCACGTGGTGATGAGTTTGATTTTGTCATCCCTTGTGCTGATGCCTACGGAGAGTTCAATGAGGAACTGATGTTCGATGTGCCTGAATCTGTCTTTATGGTGGATGGCAAGATTGATGTCAACTATATCCACGAGGGTGCTGTTGTCCCCATGATGGGTGAGGACGGTAGCCGATTCAATGCTACCATCATCGAACTCAAGAAAGGTGCTGTGACCATTGACTTGAACCATCCACGTGCAGGTCAGGACCTTCATTTTGTGGGTCATGTCGTTGAGAGCCGACCAGCCACCAACGAGGAAATCTCTGAGATGTTGAACGCTACCAGTGAATGTGCTGGTTGTGGTGGCGGTTGCGAAAGCGGATGTGCTGGTTGTAGTGGTGGCGGATGTGGAGGATGCTGACCATGAGAAATACGTTTGGACATATATTTACGTTGACCACGTTCGGTGAGAGTCATGGTGCCAGTATCGGTGGTGTGGTGGATGGCATGCCTGCAGGCATAGCTGTTGATTTGGACTTTATCCAGTCGGAACTCAATCGCCGTCGTCCTGGACAGAGCAGCATCACCACTGGCAGAAAGGAAGGTGATGAGGTGGAGTTGCTGTCGGGTGTCTTCGAAGGCAAGACGACAGGATGTCCGATTGGTTTCTTGGTGCGCAACACCAACCAGCATTCCAACGATTATGCCAATGTCAGCGATGTGTTCCGTCCGTCCCATGCCGATTTCACTTATACACAGAAGTATGGGTTCCGTGACTATCGTGGTGGGGGACGTTCCTCTGCCCGTGAGACCATCTCCCGTTGTGTGGGAGGTGCTTTGGCAAAGTTGGCATTGAAGCAATTGGGCATCAAGGTGACGGCATATACCTCGCAGGTGGGCAACATTGCCATCGACCGTGATTATCATCAATACGACTTTGCGCAGATTGAGCAGAATGCCGTGCGTTGCCCAGACCAAGAAGTGGCGAGGCAGATGGAACAGCTGATTCTTGATGTGAAAGCAGAGGGTGACACGATAGGTGGCATCATCACCTGTGTCATCCAGGGCTGTCCCATCGGATTGGGTGAACCAGCCTTCTCCAAACTCCATGCTGACCTTGGAGCCTCCATGTTGGGCATCAATGCCGTTCATGGCTTCGAATATGGCGAAGGATTTGGTGGAGTGGGGCAGAGAGGCTCTGAACAGAACGATATCTTTTTCAATGATGGTGGACGGATCAGCACCCGTACCAATCATTCGGGTGGCATTCAAGGTGGTATCTCCAACGGACAGGACATCTACTTCCGTGTCCTCTTCAAACCTGTCGCCACTCAGTTGCGTCCACAACAGACCGTGAACAGGGAAGGAGAAGAAGTGACGCTTGAAGTGAAAGGCCGTCATGACCCCTGTGTACTCCCACGTGCAGTACCCGTGGTGGAGGCAATGGCAGCGATGACCATCCTCGACCATTATCTGCTGAACAAGTCCATCCATCTCTAAACAAGAAACTCTAAACTATCTAACTATGAATAAAGTAATGCTGATTGGAAATGTGGGTGCTGACCCACAGGTGAAATATCTTGACCAAGGCGTGTGTGTGGCACAAGTGCGACTCGCCACCACAGAACGTGGCTATACCCTCCAGAATGGTACACAGGTGCCAGACCGTACAGAGTGGCATACCTGCATCTTCTGGAGAAAGCAGGCAGAAGTGGTGGAGAAATATGTGCATAAGGGCGACAAACTTTATGTGGAGGGTAAGATACAGTCTCGTGATTGGACTGACCGTCAAGGCATCAGTAGAAAAGCAGTGGAAATCATGGTGGATAACATGGAACTGCTTTCGCCCAAGCCTGCTGCTGGTACTCAGACAGAAGAACAACCTGCACAGGAGCAACCTGTCACACCATCTGAGAACGGAGGCAACTACCCCTTCTAATCTCTCATCTCTCAACTCTCAACTCTAAACTCTAAACTATTAACTATCAACTATGTCCCCTACCATCATAGCAGGTCCCTGTGTGATTGAGTCGATGGAATGCCTCGAAACTGTGGCAGAAGAATTGGTGCGACTCAATGAGAAGTACGACCTCGACATCATCTTCAAATCTTCCTTTGACAAGGCAAATCGTACCTCTATCCATTCCTATCGTGGACCAGGTTTGGAGAAAGGTATGCAGATGCTTTCCGACATCAAGGAGAAGTACGGGCTTCGAATCCTTACCGACATTCACGAGAGTTATCAGGCACAACCTGCTGGCGAAGTGGTGGATGTGTTGCAGATTCCTGCCTTCCTCTGCCGTCAGACTGATCTCCTTGTGGCAGCAGCACGTACTAGTCGCATCGTCAACATCAAGAAGGCGCAGTTCCTTTCAGGCATGGACATGGAGTTCCCTGTGCAGAAGGTGCGTGAGAGTGGCAACGACAACGTGTGGCTGACCGAACGTGGCAACATCTATGGCTACAACAATCTTGCTGTCGATTTCCGTAACATTGCTGATATGCATCGTTTCACCGACACGGTCATCATGGATTGCACCCACTCCGTGCAGCGTCCAGGAGCCGCAGGTGGCAAGACGGGTGGAAACCGTGAGTTTGTGCCAGCGATGGCATTGGCTGCCAAAGCATTCGGAGCCAATGGCTACTTCTTCGAGGTGCATCCTGACCCCGACAATGCCCTCTCTGATGGTCCCAACATGCTCTATTTGTCAGACCTTGATCGTGTCATCTCCACGCTCATAGAATAATCATCAACTGTCAATCATGGTAAAATCAAAGATATATGCAGAACGATGTTTGCGTGATGAAGCGCAGGCATTGCTTGACCTCATCCCTCAATTGGACAGCCAGTTTGAGCAGGTGGTGGACCTTATCCATCATTGCACTGGTCATGTCGTTGTGACGGGCGTGGGCAAGTCGGGACATGTGGGTGCGAAGATTGCTGCCACCTTGTCCTCCACTGGTACACCTGCCATCTACCTCAATGCGCTCGATGCCCTGCATGGTGACCTCGGCATGATTATGAACAACGATATCCTGTTCATGATCAGCAACTCGGGCAACACGGATGAACTCCTACGCATCATCGCATCACTCGAAGACCGTCACATTCCCATCGTGTCCATGACCAGCGAGAATGATTCCCTGCTGGCACAGCATTCCACCTATCACATCCTGTGCAGTGTGGAGCGTGAGGCATGTCCTCTCAATCTTGCCCCAACTTCCAGCACCACTGCTGCGATGGCGATGGGTGATGCCCTGGCTTGTGCACTGATGGAGGTGCGCAAGTTCCGTGCCAAGGATTTTGCCATGTTCCATCCTGGTGGAACCTTGGGTCGCAAGCTTCTGGTGAGGGTGAAGGATGTGATGTACACCGAAAACTTCCCCATTGTGCCTCCTGCCATGATGCTGTCCGATGCCCTTATGATCATCAGCAGTGGCAAGCTCGGTCTTGGCATCGTCATGGACGGGGAGAAGATTCTCGGCATCATCACCGATGGTGACATCCGTCGTGCTGTGGAAGGGGCTCGTGAGAACTTCATCAACATCCCCGTCAGCGATGTGATGACCACCACGCCGAAGACAATTTCGCCCGAGGCGAAGCTCACCACCATCCAGCAGATGTTCCGTAACCACAAGATTCACTCTTTGCTCGTTACCGACCACGGCAAACTCGTCGGCATCGTCGATTACTTCGCTATTATGAACTAAAAAATAGAAACAAAAAAGGGAGGGCATCATCATCTGACGCCCTCCCTTTTTTGTTCTTGTCAATTCTGGTATTACTTAGCCTTGTAATACTTCTTGTATTTTGCTGCCTGAGCAGTCTGCTCTGTGTTGTTGTAGAGGATGTAGAGAGATTCTCCCCAGTATTCAGGCTCATTAGGACATGCAGCTTCAAGTTGCTTGAACAGCTTGATGGCCTCTTCCATATCTGCTTTCTTGGAACCATTAGTCTGAGCCATCATCCATGCAGAACGTGCTGCCATGATCAAGCATCTTTCCTCATCTGGATATTTTGCGCAGGCTGTCTGATAGATTTCTTTTGCCTCAGCATACTTTTTCTCATCGAAAGCAATTTGACCATCCATCAGATAAGCATTCACTGCGTTCTCGTCATCAGAGAACTCGTCCTTGATGAGTTGAATGGCCTGCTTGAGTGCATCCTTGTTGCCATCCTTCTCATACTCGCCACCATTATAGAGGTTCTGCATCAAGACGAATGCAAAATTAGAACGTAAATCCTTTTGTTCAGGGTCATTTTTCAAAGCATCGACACCAGCTTTGAGATACTTATTCTGCTTCGCCTTATCTTTCTCACGATAAAAGTTGGACAAAGAATTGTATGCCACTCCCTTATACTTCGTGTTCATCAGACCTTCGTAGGCTGAAACAATTGTCTCTTCAGGTGTGCCTGGAATGTTGAAATAAGACTGAGCACGGAAAACTTTTGCATAGGTCAGCCACTCGTCAATCTGTTCTCTTGTGAAGTTCTTGGTGAGCGTGTTCTTTTCCAAGTCTTTCATGAGGCTTGATTTCTCCATGAGAGAGAGGAATGCATCTGCATACTGGACACCCATTTTGAGCTCTTCCTGATTGTCGCTGTTAGATGCATTTTGTGCAGCCTGCAACAACGGAAGGGCTGAATTAGCCGCGATGATCTGATTCTTCTGGTGAATATCAGACTTTTCCTCAGGCTTCATCTTAGGGTCAAGTGCCACATATTCATCATACTTTTGGCAGTAGTTGATGAGTTTTGTGTTCGTCTCGAGGAACTGCTTCTTCAACTGTTCGTTATCAGGATCAGCTTTCAGTTCAGCATTTTCCTTTGTATAGAACTCATACTGAATGTCTTTCGCTGTCTTCCATGTGTCAACGTCCTTGTTCGTGTACTCGTTCTGAACAGCAGATTCAATCATTGGAAGTGCGCCAGCGAGTTTCTCGAAGTCCGTCTCCTTACGGCCAAACGCTTCGTTAGGGATAGAAGTCTCATAGATAGACTTCGCTTTCTTGAAAGTGGCTTTTGCCGCTTTCTCAGCCTCTTTTTGTGCCTTCAAGGCTTCCTTGTCCTGTGCATAAGCAGTGGAAAGGAGGAAAAGGCCGACCATCATTAAAACTAATTTCTTCATACTTGATACGGTTTTTAATAAGTTTATAAATCAGGTTATTTATTATTCTTGAGTATTTACTTCTGGTGTTTCAGCACCTTCTTCGTTCTGGTCTTCAGGGTCTTCTGAGTGTTCTACCACACAGACAGAGCTGATCACGTCATTGCGCTTCTGTATGTCGATGAGCTTAACACCCTGGGTGTTGCGTGAAGACTTCTTGATGTCGGCTACAGCCAGACGGATGGTCACACCACTCTTGTTGATGATCATGATGTCCTCATCCTCCATCACCTTCTTGATGGCAACCAGCTTACCGGTCTTTTCTGTGATGTTGATAGTCTTAACACCCTTACCATTACGGTTCGTGATGCGGTATTCGCCGATGGTTGAACGCTTGCCGACACCCTTCTCAGAGAGTACCAAGATGGTTGGCATGTCTGGATAGAGCTCTTCATCCGTTTCGTTCTCTTCGGCATTTTCGTCATAACCTTCAGGTTTCGTGAGCGCAATCATGCCTACCACCTCGTCTTCCTCGTCCTCATCCAGACGCATGGCCTTCACACCTGTTGCGTTACGTCCCATGTTGCGCACCGTGCTTTCGTTGAAGCGGATAGCGCGACCGTTGTGGTTGGCAATGAGAATTTCGTCCTTGCCGCTGGTGAGGAGCACCTCTACCACCTCGTCACCCTCGTTCAGGTTGATGGCGATAATACCGTTGTTGCGTGGACGTGAGTAGTTGACGAATGCTGTCTTCTTGATGATACCGCGACGGGTACAGAAGATGAGATTGTGGTTGTTCACCCATTCTTCATCATTGATGTTCTCAATGCAGATGAATGCCGTCACCTTATCGTCGCTGTCGATGTTCAGGAGGTTTTGGATGGCACGACCCTTGTCTGTGCGTGAGCCTTCTGGAATGTTATACACCTTCATCCAGAAGCAACGACCCTTCTGTGTGAAGAACATCATGGTGTTGTGTGTGTTGGCAGGATAGATGAACTCGATGAAGTCCTTATCACGAGCTGTACCGCCTTTCACACCGATGCCTCCACGAGCCTGCGTGCGGAACTCTGTGAGAGTAGTGCGCTTGATGTAGCCGAGGTGGCTCACTGTCACGACCACTTCCTCCTTCGCATAGAACTGCTCTGGGTCGAAGTTCTCGCTGGCAGTTACGTCGATTTCAGTCTTACGCTCGTCACCCCAATTCTCCTTCACTTCGAGAAGTTCGTCCTTCATCACCTTCTTGCATAGTTCTGGATCATCCAGAATTTGCTGGAGGTATTCAATCAGTTTCATCAGGTCATCATACTCGGTATGTAGTTTTTCCTGTTGCAGACCTGTCAGTTGACTCAGTCGCATGTCAACCACGTACTTTGCTTGTGCTTCGTCGAATCCGAAACGCTCCATCAATCGTGTCTGAGCCTCCTGTGGTGTTTTTGATGACTTGATAATCTGTACCACTTCATCAATGTTGTCACTGGCGATGATGAGTGCTTCGAGCAAGTGTGCACGCTCTTCTGCTTTGCGCTTGTCGAACTTCGTGCGGCGAATCACCACATCATGACGGTGGTTAACGAAGTAGCGGATGCAGTCCTTCAATGAGAGTTGCTTTGGACGGCGGTCGGCGATGGCGATGCAGTTCACGGCGAAGGTGCTCTGCAGGTCCGTCAGTTTGAAGAGCTTATTGCGCACCACATTGGCATTGGCTTCACGCTTGATGTCAATGACGATACGCATACCTTCACGGTCAGACTCATCATTCACGTTGCTGATGCCATCAATCTTCTTCTCGTTCACCAGTGCGGCAATCTTCTTGATAAGCTCCGACTTGTTGACGTTGTATGGTATCTCGCTCACGATAATCTTATCGTGTGTACCCTCTGACTCAATCTCCGTCTTCGAACGGATGACGATGCGTCCACGACCAGTCTCGTATGCTTCTCTGATGCCATCCACACCACAGATGATGCCACCCGTTGGGAAGTCAGGACCTTTGATGTATTGCATCAGGTCGGTGCTGGTCATCTCTGGATTGTCAATGTATGCGACACAGCCGTCGATCACCTCACTCAGGTTGTGGGTGGGGATGTTGGTGGCCATACCGACGGCAATACCCGTTGCGCCATTCACCAGGAGGTTAGGGATGCGAGTGGGAAGCACAGTCGGTTCCTTCTCCGAGTTGTCGAAGTTATCGACCATATCCACCGTTTCCTTGTCGATGTCCTGAAGCATGGCCTCACCCAATTTGCTGAGACGAGCCTCCGTGTAACGCATGGCTGCTGCACCATCACCATCAACTGAACCGAAGTTACCTTGACCATCCACCAACGTGTAACGCATCGCCCAAGGTTGTGCCAGACGAACGAGTGCGCCATACACCGATGAGTCGCCGTGTGGGTGCAAGTGACCCAGCACATCACCCACGATACGTGCGCACTTTACCGTTGGTTTGTCCGAAGTGTTGCCGTGCTTATCCATGGAGTAGAGAATACGACGGTGCACGGGCTTGAAACCGTCACGAACTTCAGGAAGGGCACGAGCCACAATCACCGACATCGAGTAGTCGATGTAGCTCTTCTTCATCGTTTCGTTGATCTCTACTTTAATAATTCTGTCTAAATCTTCCATTGATTATGATTGAATGTTTTTTTGTTTGTTTTCTATATATTAAATATGTGTACAAAGTTACCCATATTATTTGGAACCACCAAACAAGTCATTCAATTTTAACCGTTCTTAAAACAAAAAACCTTAAATTCGGCTCAATATCGCCCCAATTTGCGATTTTCGGTTCATTTCCGAGGGGGTACCGATGGCTATAGCGCAAACGCATACGTGGCGTATATGCCCTGATTTTCTTCCGCTATATTAATGCGGAAGACTAATCTTGTGAATCTTGATATACTTGCATGCTTTGAACATTCGTTCGACAATTATAGTGAAAAAATAACTTTTCTTTTTGTATTGTGCTCACTTATTCGTACCTTTGCACTTGCTAAGAAAACTTATATATATTATATATATGCAGAAGATCATCATTTTGGATTTTGGTTCGCAGACGACTCAGCTGATTGGTCGCCGTGTTCGTGAGTTGAACACGTTTTGCGAAATCATGCCTTACAACAAGTTTCCACAGAATGACCCAGACGTGATTGGCGTCATCTTGTCGGGTTCGCCCTACAGTGTGTATGAGGAACGTGCTTTCAAGCTCGACTTCGCTCAAATTCGTGGCAAGTACCCCATTCTTGGCATCTGTTATGGTGCCCAGCTGATGGCGCACACATTCGGTGGTAAGGTGGAGCCAGAAGGCACTCGCGAGTATGGCCGTGCCAACCTCGAATTTATGGAAGAGGGCAATCCACTCTTGAAGGGATTTGCTGAGAACAGCCAGGTGTGGATGTCGCATGGTGACACCATCACGAAGCTGCCAGAAGGCTTCCGTTGCATCGCTTCGACCGCTACAGTCAAGTATGCTGCATACGCTGCCAATGATGAGAAGATTTGGGGTGTGCAGTATCATCCCGAGGTGTTCCACAGTATTGATGGTACCCAGCTCCTGAAGAATTTCGTGGTGGATATTTGCGGAGGCAAGCAGGACTGGTCACCCGCTTCGTTTGTGGATCAGACAGTGGCTGAACTTCGTGAACAGGTGGGCGACGACAAGGTCATCCTTGGTCTTTCGGGTGGTGTCGATTCCTCTGTGGCAGCCGTATTACTCAACCGTGCCATTGGTAAGAATCTCACTTGCATCTTCGTCAATAACGGACTGCTCCGTAAGAACGAGTTCACCGATGTGCTTCGTGACTATGAGTGCCTCGGTCTCAATGTTCGTGGTGTCGATGCTTCGCAGAAGTTCTACTCAGAACTGGCAGGTGTGGCTGAGCCAGAAAAGAAACGTAAGATTATTGGTGCCGGTTTCATCGATGTGTTTGAAGCTGAAGCTAAAAAGATAGAAGGAGCCAAGTGGCTCGCACAGGGAACTATTTACCCCGATCGCATTGAGTCGCTCAACATTACGGGTAAGGTCATCAAGTCCCACCACAACGTGGGCGGTCTGCCTGAGAAGATGGGCTTGAAGCTTTGTGAACCTCTCAAATGGCTCTTCAAGGACGAGGTGCGCCGTGTGGGGCGTCAGCTCCAGATGCCTGAACACCTCATCACGCGTCATCCATTCCCTGGTCCAGGTCTGGCTGTGCGCATCCTTGGTGACATCACTCCAGAGAAGGTGCGTGTCCTTCAAGATGCAGACGACATCTTCATCCGTGGTCTTCGCAATTGGAAGGTGAAGCTCTCTGGCGAAGAAGCTCGCAAGGTGCTTGCAGCAGGTGTGCCAGCCGACATGAAGGACGGCGAGATAGAAGTTTCTCTCTACGACCAGATATGGCAGGCAGGTGCCATCCTTCTTTCTGATGTGAAGAGTGTGGGTGTGATGGGTGATGAACGCACCTATGAAAATCCTGTGGCCCTCCGTGCTGTCACCTCAGCCGATGCTATGACTGCCGACTGGGCAAAGCTCCCATACGAGTTCCTTGCCGAAGTCAGCAACCAGATCATCCGCAATGTCAAGGGTGTCAACCGCGTCTGCTACGACGTGTCCTCAAAACCACCAGCAACAATTGAGTGGGAGTAAAAATGAGGCTATTTTAAGCTAAATTGAAGCACCATCAACTTATCGAGTTGATGGTGCTTTTGTTTGATAATCAATCATATCTAAAATAATTCGAATAAATGCATAATGAATGCTTATTCGTGTGCTTGCAGGAATTGCTCGGCACGTACAAGATCCTCTGGAGTGTCGATGCCGATGGTTTCTATTTCGCTGATGCCGACCTTGATTTTGTAGCCGTTTTCGAGCCAGCGCAACTGTTCTAGTGATTCTGCCAGTTCAAGGCTGGACTGGGGCAGGGAGGTGATTTCCTTCAATACATTGGCACGATAGGCATAGAGGCCGATGTGTTTGTAGTAGGTGTGACCTGTGAGCCATTCGGAATGGTCCTTGCCACGGGTGAATGGGATGATGCTGCGTGAGAAATAGAGCGCCTCCATCTTCTTGTTCACCACCACTTTGGGGGAGTTGACGTTTTCCAATGCGTCAAATCCATCCTCTGGCTTAAATGGTTTGACGAGAGTGGCAATATCTACACTCTCATCGTCGAAGCACTGACGAATGGCTTCCAACTGCTGTGCCTGAATGAAAGGTTCGTCACCCTGGATGTTGACAACTACATCAAATCCCTGACCAATTTTTGTGAATGCCTCTTGTACACGGTCGGTACCGCTTTTATGATTGACGCTAGTCATTACTGCTTTGCCACCAAAGGTTTTGACTGCATTCATGATGCGCTCGTCATCTGTGGCCACACATACATCGTCAAGCACTCCTTCCACCTGACGATAGACTCTCTCGATGACCGTTTTTCCTCCTAACATTGCCAATGGCTTGGCAGGGAAGCGTGTGGAGGCATATCTTGCTGGTATAATTCCTATGAACTTCATGGGCAAATGGACTTAATGATGTTGATAGCTGGTTAGAAGAATTCTTCGTCGTATTCGACGGCATCTTCCTCGATGGGGTGTAACAGTCCTTCTGCAGATGGAAGGGACATCAGGTCGTTGTCGCAGGGTTGGTAATCCTCTGGAATGTCGAATTTGTCCTTTTCATTGATGCCGAAGAGTTTGCTGTTGTATATCTTTCTCATCAACTTTCCAAAGATAGGCAGGGCTGCTCTTGCACCTTGACCGAATGCCATGCTGCCGAAGTGGATGTCACGGTCATCACCGCCTACCCAGCTAGCAACCACCAGTTTAGGACAAAAACCGATGAACCAACCGTCGGCATTGCTGTTCGTCGTACCGGTTTTACCACCCAAGTCACCTGTGATGTGGTAGGCGCCACCACGTAAGGCACGACCCGTACCTTCGTTGATAACCGCCTTAAGCATGTAGATCATCTGGCAGGCCTTCTCTTTCGATAGCACCTCGTTCATGCGTGGCGTAAAGTTAGCAATGATGTTGCCATCGGCGTCTTCAATGCGAGTGACAAGCAGGGGAGAATAGTGGATACCCATGCTAGGGAAGATGGTATAGGCACTGGCCATCTCACCGATGCTCACGTCACCAGAACCAAGGGCAATGGTGAGGTTAGGTTGCATTGTATAAGTGGAAATCTTCAACTGTTTTTCGAGAAAGTCGATAAAGTTCTGTGGACGGATAAGGTTCAGCAGATATACCGATGCATGGTTATTTGAGTGGGCAAGGGCTGTCTTTAGGGGTACCATACCTAGCGCACTACCTTTAGGTGTCCATCCACCATAGTTCTTGGGACTTGCATCCACGTAGTCACAAGGCGTGAAGCCCTGGCTGGAGAGTGCCAGTGAGTAAAGGAGGGGTTTGATGGTTGAACCCACCTGACGGTGACCAGGACCCAACACGTTGTCGTAGGCAAAGTGGTCGAAGTTCAACCCAGGCACGTATGCCTTCACTTGTCCGTTCTCTGGGTCGATAGCAACGGTACCTCCACGCAGGAACTTTTTATAATAGATGATGGAGTCGCGAGGACTCATCCTGACTTCCATCTCTTCTGGTGTGTCGTACGAACTTCCATATTTGAACACACGCATGTCAATCGGTGTGTTGAATGCCTGCATGATTTCATCATCGCTCAATCCGTCCGCTTTCATCACACGATAGCGTTCACTCCTGCGGACATCCCTGTCAATGATCTTGTTCATCTTATCGACGGTCACTTGCTTGTAAGGACCTGTCTTTGAATATTTGATTTCATTCTCGAAGGCTGGTTGCAGATACTTCGCCACATGCTCGAATAGTGCTTCTTCCGCCATTTTCTGCATACGTGTGTCGATGCTCGTGTAAATCTTCAGACCATCTGTGTAGATGTTATAATGTGAACCATCCTTCTTTGTGTTCTTGTTGCACCAACCATATAATGGGTCTGTCTCCCATGCTACAGAGTCGTCATGATACTGCTGACCCTGCCAAGATGCATATTGGCTGCGCTCTGGACGTTTTGCCATCATGATGACACGCAGATGTTCACGGAAATAAGGGGCTGCACCCTCCTTGTGTGAAGTGATTCTAGGCTTCGGTAGCAGGGAGAGGGGTTGTGTCTTCACCTTATCCATTTCTTCTTGGCTGATGTATCCTTCTTTCACCATCTGACCCAGCACCACGTTGCGGCGTTCCACACAACGTTCGCTTTGCAAGTACTCTCCATTCTCTCCACGCTTGTAGGGATTGTAAAGCGACGGGTTTTTGCACATGCCCACCAAGGTGGCACACTCGTTGAGGTTCAGATCGATTGGGTCTTTTCCGAAATAGGTTCTGCAGGCGTTCTTTACACCCACACCCATATAGAGGAAGTCGAAGTAGTTGAGGTACATCGTCATGATTTCTTCCTTGGTGTAGTAGCGCTCCAATTGTACTGCGATAAACCACTCAATAGGTTTCTGCATCATACGTGCTCCGTCGGAGTGTGCTACATCCGAATAGAGCTGCTTAGCCAACTGCTGTGTGATGGTTGAACCACCACCAGCACTGCGCTGACCCATCAGCAGGCGTTTCACCACAGCGCGTCCGACAGCTTTCATGTCAATGCCTGAATGCTCGTAGAAACGGGCATCCTCAGTTGCAACCAGTGCGTGCACCAGATTCTCTGGCAGGGAATCGTATGGCACCATCAAGCGGTTTTCGCTTGCATAGCTCCAGGTGCCAATCAGTTTGTTGTCAGCTGAATATACACGCGAAGCATATTTATTGATTGGGTTCTGGAGGTCGCTCACAGGGGGCAATTTTCCTAACCATCCCTGCGAAATGGCAAACACGCCAAAGAACATCATAAAGATGATGACGCCTGTCAACATCCACCATCTCTTAATGGCTTTATTCACACTTGATGTATCGTTGTTTTTTTTGCTGATACCCATAATGCTTTGTAGAGTTTCTGTTAGATGCTATGAATTGATATGCAAAGGTACGAATATTCTTGGTAGCCGAAAAGGAAAAAGGGAAAAAGCTATCCGATTTACCCCTAAAACGATACTGAAATGCTCTTTAACCGTAAAAAAAAGTGAAAAATGCAGAAAAATGTTCTTTCTGTTAGAAAAAAGAATTATCTTTGCAAAAACATAAAAACTAAAGTATAACCATGACAGAAATTGGAATCAGCGAATACGCGCGTCAGCAGATAAGAAAACTCTTCTCTCAGCGCAATTCAGTCAACACGCTCAAGCGTGACCCTGAACTCACTCAGATTTTCGATAATTTCGCCTTCGACGAGGCCCTCAAACTCACCGAAGAGCCAGTGTTGGAAAAGACCCGTTGCATGTGCATCCTGGCCAGTACCATCGGCTGCAATGCTATGCGCCAGTTTAAGGTGTATGTGGATGTGTGTCTCAATGTGGGTGTCAAGCCACGTGAAATCCGTGAGGTCATCTACCAAACCGTACCCTACGTGGGTTTCTCCAAGATGATAGACTTCCTCCTTGAGATGAATGAGGTTTTTGATGATAATGACATCAAACTTCCTCTATCTAATCAGGGAACCACTACACCAGAGAATCGTCGCGAGAAAGGGCGTGAATATATTGATGGAATCTTTGGCGCAGGTGCTGCAGAGCAGATGGAGAAGAACTGCCCCAAAGGACAAGAGCACATCATCGAGTTTCTTGAAAGCTACTGTTTCGGTGACTTCTACACTCGTAATGGCATTGACATGCAGCATCGTGAATTGGTCACTTTCTGCCTCCTCGCTTCCATGGGTGTTGCACAGCCACAGCTTGAACAACACGGATTTGGCTGCAAGAATATGAAGATCAGCAAGAAGGAAATGGTGGCAGTGCTCACAGGTATGCTCCCATACATTGGATTCCCCAAGACACTCAATGCCCTTACAGCCATCAACAAGGCATATCCTGAGGACGAATAATAAGCTTTTCTAACGCAATCGCTACGCCGTCGTCATTGTTGCTCAATGTAACCATGTCGGCGGCTTTCTTTATCTCTTCCGCAGCATTTCCCATTGCAATGCCCATTCCTGCAAATTGCAGCATGGAGGTATCATTGTAGCCATCGCCGAATGCAATGATCTCAGATTTCTTCATGCCTATTTTGTCGAGGAGAATAGAGAGTCCCTTCCCTTTGTCAATGCCCATAGGAACTATCTCCAGGAAGAACGGCTCACTGCGGAATACACCAGCCTTCCCCTTCAGCCTCTCCTGCATTTTGGTTTCCAACGCAGGAAGAAGGGTGGGGGAACCCACAATGATGCACTTTACAATACCTGCTCCCTCTACAGCTTTTACGAAATCATCCACCTTTCGGAGGGTCATGCGGTTGCGCATCACCGAATACTGGATGTATTCATTATTATCCACCTCACTTACCACTTCTTTCTCGATATAGGTCATGATGGGCATACCATGCTCCCTCGCGCACATATATAAATAAGGTATTACATTTTCATCCAATGTCTGTGCATGTAGTAGACTCTTTGTGCCCCAATCGTAAATCTCTCCACCGTTATAACTCATCACATACCCTCCAAACTCATCCAATCGCAATGTTTCTGCTACATGTGCCGTTCCAAACGTGGGACGTCCAGAGGCCACAGCGACCTTTACTCCCATTTCCTGTACACGGATGAGTGTGTCCACTGTTCGCTGTGAAATACTTTGATCGTTCCTCACTAGCGTTCCGTCCAAATCCACAGCAATGAGTTTATAGGGAATGTTCATGATTTGCATTAATATGTGAGAGTTGTCTCGCCGCTCCATTTTGTGTTGATGGTGATTGAGATGTCGGTGGAACGGGAGGTTGGGATGTTTTCACCGGAGAAGAAGGTGCCTGTGAAGCGTGTAATCTGATTCTGTTGGAGAGGTATATCGAACTCACGCTTCTGGATCTCGTTGTCGCTTCCATCTTTGGCAGTTACCTTCAGATGGATAGTTCCAGTAAGGTCGTGAAGGAAGGTGTAAAGGTCGAATTGCTTTTGGACCTGAGGGGTATCAATAACTAGCTTTTGGGTGGATTTGACAGAACCCAGTCCAGTGGCGGCATCGAAGGCGCCAGATCCGCCTGTGTATTCGAATTCCAATTTGGCGACGGAAGAGGGGATAGCATCGTTGATGATAAAGCGACAGAGTGCTACGATGCGGTTAAGCGTCAAGGAGAGGGTGAGAGGTTCTTCATCGATGGCGATCTCTTCGCTGTAGAGGAATGTATCACTATAGCCTGTGTTTGTGTTGCTGAATTGTATTTTCGCTGGATTTGTCATCGTGGGGTTTCCTTTGCTACTGTGTGCCAATGCTACTATGCGATAGGTGCCTGGGTCAAGTTGGAAAGAGGCCGTACCAAATTCGCTGTCACCCACCTTCTGCTTGATTTGCTTGACACATGTGTTATCAGTGTCATAGATGGCGAAGTTGAGGCGTGTGCAGACATCAGAAGTTGCTGCACGAGTGGATGCGGTAAATGGTATCTGCTCGAGTTGATATACTGTTAGCGTGAGATTGCCCTTGGATTGTGAGGTTGTATCTTCTGGTAAGGTTAGCTTCTCACAGGACATTGCTATTATCGAGAGAAGTGTCAACAGATAAAAATGGATGGATTTCATAAATTCTTGGATTTAATATTCAATGTCGATGACGGGACGGAGACGAATGGATGCGCTGAAGCCTGTCGTGCTCCAATTTAGATTATCTTCGATGTCAGTGTGATGGGTTTGTGCTCCTTTGAGGATGCCATCATCTTCGCAGAAATAAATTTTTGAGTAGCCGGTGCTGCTAAAGGTCACAAGTTGGGTGTCTTTGCTGAAGATGGCTACCTCTGCTGAAGTTGGAAGACGCCAGTTGTTGGTAATATTGATGGGTCTTTCGAGGGTTGCCATAGGGGTAGTAAGAGCTGCACGCCAGATAGTGGAGGATGAACCAGCTTCTGGAGCCTCATATTCCACGAGCTTTTCTTTTGCCAAAAGTACTGCTGTGCGATTTGTCTCATCGACACTCACCACATAGTAACCATTACAGAAGGTGCCAGCGACGGGTCGATAGACGGTATTACTCTCGTTATAATTGAAATTAAAGGTTTCGTTATCACCCCAAGCCTCTGCTTTGACAGATACGGTGAGGGTGGATCCTTGGGCTGCATTATGTGTACCACTAATGGTGATATGATGGTTGGCAGACATGGTTTCAGAGGCTGTGAAGGAGTAGCTGTCTGTGCCAGAAGGTGTTGTCAGTATCATTGTGATGGTGGGAACACCTTTTGATGGGAACATCAATTCTTGAGGTTGAACAGACCATGTTGTGCCGTCGTCTTCCTTGGTAAGTTCTACTGTATAATCGGTGAAAGAGGTGGCATCGTAGGTTCCGTTGAGTTTGACAGCTTTGTAAAAAGATGAAAGGGTCACCTCTACTTTTGTCACATCAATTGGGATGGACTTTAATTCAATTTTGTCAATAGAAATAATTTTTCGTTCTAAGATTATTTCCAATTCTTCCTCATCACCGTCCTCCAATGTCAGGACTTCCGTCTTCATGGCCAAATCATCCATCACTTTAGTTTCTACCAAAGTGATCAAACTATTTGCAGTTGCATTTGAAATGCTGGGTAACGTGAACCGTGATAAATCAGGACCACCGATAGCATACAATGTGTAGGTTCCTGCTCTGAGATGTGTTGTTGTCGTAGTGTTTTCGTCATCGGTTGTCAGTATCTCAATACATTTACCAGCTTCATTGAAAATGTATATCTTCGCTTCGTTCACATTCATGGTTTCTTCATCACCAACGCCTCGAGTGGATATTGTCAAAATAGCTGTACCATCCTCTTCGTCTGTATTCAATACATCGTCTTGTAATACAATCTTCTCACATGATGCGAATACCATCATTGTGCACAAGATGCTAAAAAGTCTAATTGTCTTCATAGTTAATATTAAGATATGTTTTTTATTTGGGTTACAAAGGTACTCAATTTATTTGGTTAAAAAGATAAAAAATATTGAGAAAATTCTTAAATAGGTTGTTTTTTCATTTTGAAATCAAATATTATGAGTATCTTTGTCCCCAATTAATAGCAACGATTATGAAGAAAGTTTTTATCAGTTGGATGTTGGCGCTAGTGGCTGTAACATGCTGGGCGCAAGAGCAGTTTGTGGGAATGTGGCAGTGTGAGGCCTTGAAAGCCACACTTGTCATCAATCTGGTGGAGAAGAAGATTCCTTTGAAGGACTTTGAAGGAGAGGACACGTATGGTTATGTGAAAGGAGAACTGAATGGTACGTGGGTGATTCTTAAAGTGAAAGAAGTGAAGGACAACAAGGCGTTGGTGAGGATGGTGAGCGACATCGGTTATGATGCTCAGGATGTGGAGTTCCGACTTACAGACGAGCAAACGATGGAAATGCGATTGGTGGGGGATCAGGTGATGAAGACGACTGAGAATGGAAAATATGTGAAGATGCCGAAGGTGGTCGTTTTTAAGAAAAATGAATAGTTATTTAGACACGTTCAATCCTCCGCAGCGTGCGGCAGTGGAGTACTGTGAAGGACCTTCGTTGGTGATTGCTGGTGCAGGGTCGGGTAAGACCAGGGTGTTGACCTATAAGATTGCCTACTTGATGGAACATGGTTATCAGCCATGGTCGATTCTGGCATTGACCTTCACGAATAAGGCTGCAGGGGAGATGAAAGACCGCATTGCGAAGATTGTTGGAGTGGACTATGCGAGGATGTTGTGGATGGGTACTTTCCACAGCATCTTTCTTCGTATCTTACGCCAAGAACATGAGAAGATAGGTTTTTCCGCCAATTTCACTATTTATGATGCTGCTGACAGCAAGAGTCTGGTGAAGTCTATCATCAAGGAGATGGAATTGGACGACAAGACGTATAAGCCAGGTACAGTGTTGGGTGTTATCTCGAACGCGAAAAATCAGTTGGTGACCGCAGCGAAGTATGTTTCGAATCCGGCGAATGCTCAGATGGATGCACGTCATAATATGGCAGCATTGGGTCAGATTTTCATGCGTTATTGTAGCCGATGCAAACAGAGTGATGCGATGGACTTCGATGATATTCTTCTCTATACTTATTTATTGTTTGAGCAATATCCCGAAGTGTTGGAAAAATGGGAGCAACGTTTTCGGTATGTGTTGGTGGATGAGTATCAAGATACGAATTACGCACAGCATCGGATTGTGTGGCAGTTAACCCGTCAGCATCAACATGTTTGCGTGGTGGGTGATGATGCTCAGAGTATCTATAGCTTCCGTGGCGCAAATATTGATAACATTCTGAATTTCCAAAAGATATATAGTGATTCGAAATTGTTCAAGCTGGAACGAAATTACCGTTCTACACAAAACATAGTGGAGGCTGCCAACAGTCTGATCAAGAAGAATAGTCACCAGATTCAGAAGGACATTTTTTCGGAGAATGACCGAGGGGAGAAACTGCACGTGCTGGATACTCATTCAGATATAGAGGAGGCGAAGATGGTGGTGAATGCCATTCGAAGCATCAAGCGAAGAGAAGGGTGTGAGTATAGCGATTTTGCGATCCTCTATAGGACGAATGCACAAAGTCGTGTGTTTGAGGATACGATGCGTAAGGAAGCAATGCCTTATCGCATTTACGGAGGGCTTTCGTTCTATCAGCGCAAGGAAATAAAGGATGTGATAGCCTATTTCCGATTGGCTGTGAATCCGAATGACGAAGAGGCTTTCAAGCGCGTCATCAACTATCCTGCAAGGGGGATTGGACAGACCACGGTGGCTAAAATTCTGGCGATGGCGACGCAGCATGAAGTGAGTTTGTGGAGTGTCATCAATAGTCCTGAGCAGTATGGTTTGGGGGTGAACAAGGGAACGTTGACGAAAATAGGGCAGTTCCGTGAAATGATAGAATCTTTTATTGAGAATGCACAGAAGATGCCAGCCAATCAGGTGGGTACGATGATTGTGAAGCAGAGCGGCATCATTGCGGACATCTATCAGGACACTACGCCTGAAAACCTGTCGAGGCAGGAGAATGTAGAGGAAATGATCAATGGTATGCAGGACTTCTGCGACATGCGCATGGAGGAGGGTAACGAGAATATTTCGCTGAGCGATTACTTGTCGGAAGTGTCATTGATGAGCGATGTGGATAGTGACAAGGGGGATGACGAACATAAAGTGACGTTGATGACGATTCATTCCGCCAAGGGCTTGGAGTTCGGTACAGTGTTTGTTGTGGGTCTGGAAGAGGGGCTTTTCCCCAGTGACATGGTGTCGGGCAATCCCCGTGAGATTGAGGAAGAACGCCGTTTGTTCTATGTCGCCATTACACGTGCCAAAACCCATTGCTATCTGTCGTATGCACAGTGCCGCTTCCGATATGGACAGATGGAGTTTTCAGCTCCCAGCCGTTTCTTGAAGGACATTGACCCGAAGTATTTGGACAGGCAGCAAAGCATGTTCTCTTCAAGGAGAGGCGTGGACGACGAGGTGGAGCTGCCTTGGAAGCGAGTGTCGAGTGGGGAGAGACCTGCCGTTCGTCCTTTCCGTCCGACCATTCCGTCTGTCAAGCCCATTCCATCAGCCAGACCCACACCTGTCGGCAGCAGACCGTCAACTGTCAGCTCGCTTTCCGTTGGCACGCATATTCTCCACAATCGTTTCGGGCGTGGGGAAATCCTTCGTCTTGAAGGCGCTGGCGACAATATGAAGGCGACGGTGCAGTTTGAGAATGTGGGTACTAAACAATTGTTGCTGAAATTTGCAAAATTCGAAGTGATAGATTGACATGACATTACTGGAGAGAAATATTCATCAGATACCATCACCTTGTTATGTGATGGAGGAAACATTACTGCGAAGAAACCTGGAACTGATTCGCAGTGTGGCACAACGTGCAGATGTGGAAATCATTTTGGCATTCAAGGCGTTTGCCTTGTGGAAGAGTTTCCCGATTTTCCGTGAGTACATTAGCCATACAACAGCTTCGTCTCTGTTCGAGGCACGGTTGGCAAAAGAAGAGTTCGGCAGTAAGGCACATACGTATTCTCCTGCTTATACTGAAGAGGAGTTTGATGAGATATTGGATTGTTCCAGCCATATCACGTTCAATTCGTTGAGTCAGTATGAACGTTTTGCAACCAAAGTGGAGGGTAGGGCATCTGTGGGATTGCGTGTCAATCCTGAGTATAGTGAGATTGAGACTGAACTCTACAATCCTTGTGCACCAGGTTCACGTTTTGGTGTTTTGGCAAAAGACCTGCCTGAGCAGTT
Organism: Bacteroidaceae bacterium; assembly: GCA_017614895.1. Classification (GTDB taxonomy): domain Bacteria; phylum Bacteroidota; class Bacteroidia; order Bacteroidales; family Bacteroidaceae; genus Minthosoma. Next base: position 31,111 of record JAGAAZ010000047.1, read on the forward strand.
GCCATCAGACATAGAAGGCTTCCATATCCATTGCCATTGCGAATCGGGCAGCGAAGTTTTTGCACGTACATTAATACATATCATAGAGAAGTTCTCGAAGTGGTTTCCGCAAATCAAATGGATTAACTTTGGAGGTGGGCATCTGATGACACGCAAGGACTACGATGTGGAACTGCTCATCAAGACCCTGCAGGATTTTCATGCACGCTATCCGCATCTGAAAGTCATCCTCGAACCAGGCAGCGCCTTTGCTTGGCAGACGGGTCCACTCGTGACGAAGGTTGTGGACATTGTGGAGAATCACGGCATCAAGACTGCCATCATCAATGCCAGTTTCACCTGCCACATGCCCGATTGTCTGGAGATGCCGTATATGCCGACTATCCGTCATGCCGAGATTGTGGAAGATTGTCAACTGTCAACTGTCAACTGTCAACTGTCACCTTTATATCGTATCGGTGGCAACTCCTGCCTTTCAGGCGACTTTATGGGTCAGTGGCAATTTGACCACGAGCTCCAGATAGGGGAGACACTCATCTTCGAGGACATGATTCACTACACGACCGTGAAGACCACAATGTTCAACGGCATCGGTCATCCCTCCATCGGTCTATTGCATGAAGATGGCACCTTTGAACTCTTCCGCCGATTCACCTACGAGGACTATCTCGACAGGATGTGCTGACAACAACAGCTTATTCATACTTTTAGCAACAAAAAACGCCCCTCGGCTACGAGCATGTAGTCGAGGGGCAACCTATACTATAACAATCTAAAACTAAATGACTTTTTATTTATTTGGCTTGCAAATGCTAGGAGTGGTGTCTTTGACAGCACGTGTTTCCTTGCTGGTGAGCTCAGAGATGATGTAGTCAAGTGAGTTGCCGAAGTTACTCAGGTTCTCAGTTGTGTTCTTTTCGTGAATAACATTCTTCCATTCATCCATCAGATCCCATGCGCCACCATTATCATAAGAGCAACCATAAGGAGCGAAGATGATCATACGGCGTCCAGTTGGCATGCTATCCCATGTCGCTTTCACAACATCGTATTCGTATGGGGTATATACATCATACCATTCACCATCCCCGTCTTCTTTCTGGTAAATACCAGTATTGATAGTCTTATAAGGAGCATCAGTCCACAGAATGACCACTTGACGATGGTAACCATCATCCACACCCCAATCACGTTTGAATGCAGCCATGAGGGCTTCCAATCCACTTTCAGGAATATCGCCACCATAAGAGAGCTCGATACCATCCACATACTCCTTGAATGCGGCCTGCTGTTCTTCGTCCGTCAAATTATACGTTTCGCTGACATTTAATGCTTCATCTCCATCCACATTGATGTCACTATAAGTAACCACCTGTGTGTTCAGACCATTCAGATAAATACCAGCTGCATCACACTTCTCCTTGAACTGGCTGTAGAAAGAGAGAGCGTTTGACTTGACCATGTTGATTTCACCGTTCATACTACCAGAGATGTCCATAACCATGACCACATCAACGGTCAGTTTGTTCTCGTCCGTCTTGAAGCTCTTGACAACCTTGTCGTACTCCACATTGCCGTCAACCTTCTGTACAGGGTCGAGGACAAGCGAACCATAAGAAGTTGCGCCATCATTGAACTTATAATATGCACGATAGTAGTAAGTAGTAGTGGCAACCAGACCACGGAAGTCAACATCGAAGTTGGCGTCGTCAGTAAGTTCGCCTTTACCTACAAATTCAGCTTGATCCACAAAGAGTTTGCTCTGGTCTTTGTCGCATACAATACCAAATTCACCACCCTCGTCGAAGGCTGGATCAGCGCAGAAGACAGTACCACTCAGCGTACATGAAGAGCCACCGACCTTGAAGGATGCTTTACCAGTCCAAATCGTTACGGTGTTATAGACTTTCTTTGCGTAGGTGGACTCGAAGGCGTCTGCTTCCGATGCGAAAGAAGTGGTCACACCAGCTTCTTCAGCCGTTGCTACAGAGGAGGCGTCAAAAGACATGTCAAGAATCGCCTTGAAATAGTTGGCGGCAGCCACTACAGCAGGATAGCTGGAGATTTTCTTCGTGTCGAGCACTTTAACGAAGTAGAACAAAGAAGCCTGCAGGTTGTTCGTGTAGCGTGCAGCAGCAAGGGCTGCATCAAGTGCGTCCTTATCATATTCAATTTGATTCACATAAGAAATGTCTGAGCCACGCTTGAAGACCAGCTCAAGCACATTGTCATTGAGGAAGCTGAAGTTAAGGATACCTTCGTTCATGACAAGCTGAATAGGACGGTTTGTTTCCTTTGACACGAGGAGTAACGCTTTCGTACTTCCATCAACAGTGGAGAAATAAATGGTTCTTGTCAGCAATGTTTCAGTGGTTCCTTCAGCTCTGCGTACTTTACTTGATGCAGGAGCTCCATATTCTTTGATGAGGAACGAACCTTTACTGGTGGCATAGCCATCATCCCAGTCACCGAATAAAGTTGGAGATAATGATTTAATTCCGACAACAGAGTTGGTGCCTCCACCTTCTGCACCACCACCGTCATCATTGTTACTTGAACATGCTGTGAAACCGACGATGGCTAACATGGCCATCAGCATTAGATAGATTTTTTTCATACCGAGTTTGGTTTTTTAGGTTAAAGAAATATGTTAATAAATTCAGTTGTATTCAACATGAACAAGTGCAAAGGTAGTGTTTGTTCTCGTAAAAACAAATTTTTGGGAAAGAAAATTACATTTTTTTTGAATAATGGCTATTTTTTGTGTGATTTTTGTGCGTAAACGTCAGTTTAGATTATATGAAGAGAGCTTGGCAATCGATTGTCAAGCCCTCTTCTTTATCAAAGAAATGAAAAAAGTGTGTCAGAATCTGCCGCCGCCTCCACCGAAGCCACCGCCGCCGCCGCGACCTCCACCGAAGCCACCACCGTCACCTCCGAAGCCACCGCCGTCCATTGGCATGGCGTTCATGAAACCACGCTGTTCACGAAGACCACGACGTGCAGAAGCTGAGCCAAACAGGTTGAAGCGCCAGATGAAGTGTGCCATCACGTAACTGTAGATAGCGTTGGTCTCACGGTCGGAACGTGAAGTGGCGCTGATGTTACGGCTGATGTTGCTACGACGGTTCAGGATGTCATACGCTTGCAGAGAGATGGTTGCCTGCTTCTTGAAGAGGAATCGGTAACTGATCTGTGCATTCCAGATGAGTTCGTTCGTGTTCATGTTGGCTGAGGAGTAACCACGACGTGAACTTACGTTGATGTCGGTGGAGTAGCCGAAGCCATTGTCGAAGTTACCAGTGGATGAGAGACCGTAGTTGAATCGGTAGGTGCTCTGGTTGCCCGTTGCCACCATTTCATTCTTCGTCTTGCTGTAGGTGATGTTTCCGTTGGCACGGATGTCGATGTTGTTGAGGCGCAGGGTGATGCTCATTCTCTCACCGAGGCTGTAATCCTTTGTGGTGTTCTTGGATGTCGTCTTGGTCTGACTCTGGTAGAGGTAGCTGACATGGTTATTCAGCGAAGCATCTGTGCTGGAGTTCAGCGTCAGCTTGTCCCATCCCAGTGGGGTGTTGAAGCCGATGGTACCTCTGGTGTTCCAGTTACCGTTGATGTTCTCAGGACGTGAACGCTGTCCACCCGTATCTTCGTAGTACTCCGTACGCTGGGCAATGCTGTTGCGTGTGATGCCATACGAGAAGTTCGCATTGATGCTTTGGCGCGTCGCCTCGAAGTAGTTGTTGTAGTCAAGGCTGAAGTTATGAGTGAATGACGGCTTCAAGTTCGGGTTACCTTCGCGGATGTTCAGTGGGTTGCTGTTATCGGTCAGGTTGAAGAGGTCAGTCATCTCAGGCTGTTGGGTGTTGCCTCGGTAGGAGAGGCGCATGGAGTGCTGTCTGGTGAATCGCAGACGTGCATTCAGCGTGGGTGAGATGCGTGAGATGTTACGGCTGGCAATCGTGTCCAATCCCTGATACTGATAGACCATCTTCTGGTTCTGTGCCTCCACACGGACACCAGCGCTGATGTTGAGCAACTGTGTGATGTAGCGCAAAGAGAATTCCAGGTTGTGCGTCTTGTTGATGTTGTCAGTATAGCGTGACAGCGAATCGCTCAAATAGTCCTGATAGTAGGAAGGAAGCACGCCGTACTTATCGTAATAATCCCAAATTTCCTGACCCTTCGCATCGTCTTTCGCAAAGTCATAGGTCTGACCGTCAGAATGACGCTTCTGGTATTGGTAGTTATAATTGAGTTGTGCAATCAGATTACGCAAGACTGGCTCAGAATACGTGAATCCGATGCTGTAGTTCTTGTTATCAGTTGGATTGTTGCGAAGACGGAAGGTCAAGTCTGTAGAGTCACCCCTCTGGTGGTAGATGACATTGGACCAGTTGTAGTTCTTGTTTTTGTTTTCGCTGAGCGTACCACTCATACGGAGGCTGATGTTACGTCCGTTGCTGCCTGTCACAGCCGAAGGACCGAACCAAGGACCTCCACCCAAACGGCGATTGAGCAAGAGGTTTCCGCTAAGGTTATAGTTGTCTCCGTCGCTCCAGCTGGAAGAACTGTTGTCATTGACTTTGATGGTATTGCTGATAAGATCCTTCTGGCTGATAGGGTCAGTCACTCCATTCTGATAGGGGTCATCGTTGAATGTGAGGGAAGAACTTCCCGATGAACTTTTTGTCTTACCCGTGGAAATTCTGGGTGTGAACTGGAGGGTGGTGACAGAGTCAATTTCCCATTCAACCCTGAAATCGCTGTTGAAGTTGTTGTTCTTATTGTTGTTGGAGTTGATGCTGTTGCTGTAGGATGCAGCTCTCACAAAGTTTTGGTTACTGCTCTTGGTGTAGGAGTGGCTCTTGTTCATGTTGAAGCGGAAGTTACCACCAAACTCCACCGAGGGCAGGTCATACATCAATCGTCCACCAATCTGTCTGGCTGTCGCGTTTCCGTTGCTGCCCGTATTGTTCTGGGAGCCCAGCACATTGCCCTGCATCTTTTCATTGAAGCGGTTCAGCATCACTCTGCCCGAATAGAGTTTCTCTGTACCATAACCAGCGTCGAGGTTTCCGAACCATCCTTGCTGGAATCCTTTCTTGATGGTCAAGTCAAGCACCGTCTCCTCCTCGCCGTCGTCAATGCCCGTGATGCGGCTGAAGTCCGACTGCTTGTCGTATGCCTTCACCTTGTCCACAATCTCTGCAGGCAGGTTCTTCATCGACATGTTCTGGTCATTGCCGAAGAACTCCTTACCACCTACGAGGATTCTTCTCACGGTCTTGCCGTTCACCTTGATGGTGCCATCCTCGACGGTCACGCCAGGCAACTTCTTGATGAGGTCTTCCAGCACGCTACCTTCTGGCACTTTGAACGCATCGGCATTGAAGATGAGGGTGTCATCCTTCACCTCCATTTCCTTCAGCTCGGCAGTTACCACAGCCGATGTCAGTTCGATGCTGCTTTGGGTCATCATGATGGTTCCAATGGTCATGTTGCCCTTGTTTTCCTTCTTGTTGACCGTGATTTTTTTGTAGAAATCACGATAGCCTACATAGGAAACCTTTAAAATGTAGTTACCGTCCTTCACGCTCTTGACTGTGAAGGAACCGTCTCTTGTGGTGGCATTACCTGCTACCATACGTGTCGTGTCTGTGGTCATGACTCTGACGGTGCTGGCAATCAATGCCTCACCCGTCTCGCTGTCAATCACTTTACCTTTCAAGGTCGATTGTGCATAAGATACGATGGCTGCAATCGACAGAATACTTAAGAGAATAGTTCGTTTGGAAATAACCATAGGGTTAGTCAGTTTTTGGTTTATTGGGTTTGTTTTTGTTTGTGCTTATAAGACCGCTCACAGGACAAAAAGTTTAAGGGAGGAACGAAAAAAGCAAAAACTTTGGATTTTATTTTGTCTTGTCTTGAGTTTTCACTACCTTTGCACTCGATTTCGGGAACACCTTTGAAATCATACAGAAAAGAGAGTATTCACTAATTAAAAACAACTATGGACGATTATCCGGCGAATAGTATGAAGTGCCTGGGATAAGACTCACCTCTCACGCGGAGTTGCCATGAGTCTTTGCCCCACCTTTTTATTGTTCTAACATTAAAGCAAAGGTTCAGACAACAATGCGAACATTCTGGAATTTTAATGGCGGCATCAAGCATGTTGATGCATGGGAGCCAAACTGCTGGGTGCAGGTAACTTGCCCAGTGGATGACGATAGGGAGTTTCTGGAGCAGGAACTCGGTATGCCTGACTACTTCATGGAGGACGTATCGGATGCTGATGAGCGAGCACGTTACGACATGGATGAGGGTTGGCTGATGATCATCTTGCGTATTCCTCACCTGAAGAGTGTCTCTTCGAGGAGTCCTTACACCACCATCCCGTTGGGTATTGTGATTAAGGGTGACAAGATCATCACGATTTGCAATCAGGAAACGCGGATGATGCTCGATTTTGTGAATCATCAGATGCGTCGTGCAGAAGGCTTTACTGATGCGGCAGATTTAGTGTTCCGACTCTTCTTGAGTGCTTCAGTGTGGTATCTGAAATATCTGAAGCAGGTGAATGGCATCATTGAGAAAGCAAAACGTGACCTCGACAAGCACATCGATAACAAAGACCTCGTGAATCTTTCCCGTCTTCAAGACTCGCTCACATACTTTGGCACATCTATTCGTGGTAATGAGTCCCTGTTGAGCAAGTTGAAGTTCCGTCTTCCTGTTGATGAATTGGATGCAGAACTCATTGAGGATGTGAACATCGAGATGAATCAGGCCCGTGAGACCACTGCCATCTATATCAACATCCTTGACTCGACGATGGACACCTACGCGAACATTATTAATAATAATATGAATACGGTGATGAGGCTGCTGACATCGTTGAACATGATCATCCTTTTCCCGACCTTCATCACGTCCATGTTTGGCATGAACCTCATCAATGGCATGGAAACGTGGAAGATGGGCTTTCCGATTGCCATCATTGCCTGTGTGGTTTGCACGGCCATTTCGTTGTGGTGGTTCAGAAGGAAGAAGTGGTTATAAAATCTGATATAATTGCAATATGGGTGTACCAATTTTCATTGGCTTACGCCCATTTTTGTTTTTTTTGAAATAAAATAAAAATAAGTTGCTATTCGTTTACCGATTTATTAGTATCTTTGCAAAGATTTTTTGAAAATGGTAAAAAGAAGGAAACATCATTATATCTAATCATTAAACAAAATGAAAAAGTACAATTTCAATGCAGGACCTTCCATCCTTCCTCGCGAAGTGATCGAGCAGACTGCACAGGCTTGTCTTGATTTCAATGGTTCAGGACTCTCTCTCATGGAGATTAGCCACCGCGCAAAAGATTTTCAGCCAGTAGTTGATGAGGCAGTAGCACTCTTCAAGGAACTTCTTAACATTCCTGAGGGTTACTCCGTTCTTTTCCTTGGTGGCGGTGCAAGCCTTGAGTTCTGCATGGTTCCTTACAACTTCCTTGAGAAGAAGGCTGCCTACCTGAACACTGGTGTTTGGGCTACAAAGGCACAGAAGGAGGCCAAGGCATTTGGTGAAGTGGTGGAAGTCGCTTCTTCTGCTGACAAGAACTTCACTTACATCCCACGCAACTTCGAGATTCCAGCTGATGCTGACTATCTCCACATCACGACAAACAACACCATCTACGGTACTGAGCTTCGAGAAGACCTCGATTCTCCAATCCCTGTGATTGCAGACATGTCTTCTGATATCTTCAGCCGTCCTATCGATGTAAGCAAGTACGCCCTCATTTATGGTGGTGCACAGAAGAACCTCGCTATGGCAGGTCTTACTTTCGTTATCGTGAAGGAAGACGCACTGGGTAAGGTGTCACGTCACATCCCAACGATGCTCGACTATCGTACTCACGTGAAGAAGGGTTCTATGTTCAACACTCCTCCAGTAGTGCCAATCTATTCAGCATTGATGAACCTCCGTTACATGAAGGCTCACGGTGGTGTAGAGGCTATGCAGAAGTTGGCAGAGCAGCGTGCTGAAATCCTCTATGCTGAAATTGACCGCAACAAGCTCTTCGTGGGTACAGCAGAGAAGGACAGCCGTTCACTCATGAACATCACTTTCGTTTTGAAGCCAGAATATCAGGACTTGCAGGACGAGTTCTTGAAGTTCGCTACCAGCCAGGGCATGGTGGGCGTGAAGGGTCACCGCGATGTAGGTGGTTTCCGTGCTTCTTGCTACAACGCTATGTCTGTAGAAGGCGTTCAGGCACTCGTGAAGTGCATGCAGGAATTTGAAGCTCAACACTAATTGAAGTTTATAAATAAAATAAAATGGCAAAAGTTTTAATTGCAACTGAGAAGCCATTTGCTGCTCCTGCGGTTGCTGGAATCAAAGAGATTATTGAAGGTGCAGGTTTCGAACTTGCTCTTCTGGAGAAATACACAGAGAAGGCTCAGCTCTTGGAAGCTGTGGCTGATGTAGATGCCATCATCATCCGTTCTGACAAAATCGATGCAGAGGTGCTCGATGCTGCCAAAAACTTGAAGATTGTCGTTCGTGCTGGTGCAGGTTACGACAATGTGGATCTTGAGGCTGCTACCGCTCACAAGGTGGTGGTGATGAACACTCCTGGTCAGAATGCCAATGCAGTGGCTGAGCTCGTGCTCGGTCTGCTCGTCTTCACCGTTCGTAACTTCTACAACGGCAAGGCTGGTTCTGAGCTTCTGGGTAAGAAGCTGGGTATCCTCGCATTCGGTAATGTAGGTCGCAACGTGGCTCGCATTGCGAAGGGCTTCGGCATGGAAGTTTCTGCTTACGATGCTTACTGCCCAGCAGAGGCTATCGAGGCTGCTGGCGTTCACGCTGCTGCATCTCAGAACGAACTCTTCGAGACTTGCGACATCGTGTCTCTCCACATCCCTGCTACTGCTGAAACCAAGCAGAGCATCAATAAGGCGCTTGTGGGCAGCATGAAGAAGGGTGGTATCCTCATCAACACAGCCCGTAAGGAAGTCATCAACGAGCCAGAACTCATCGAGCTGCTTGCTGAGCGTACTGACCTTAAGTACATCACCGATATCAAGCCAGATGCTGATGCTGAGTTCGCTAAGTTCGAGGGTCGCTACTTCTCTACTCCTAAGAAGATGGGTGCCCAGACTGCTGAGGCAAACACGAATGCAGGTCTTGCTGCTGCCAACCAGATCGTTGGTTTCATCAAGGAAGGCATCACAAAGTTCCAGGTGAATAAGTAAATTCCATATAAACACACACAAAAGAGAAGGGTCACAATACCAATTGGCGTTGTGACCCTTTGTTTTTATCTATCAAGCGTCTATTTCTTGGTCAGTCGTATCACTCCCACAGAGTTCTCAGGCATCGTGACCTCAAACGTTCCTTTTACGTTGCCTATGCTCTTGGTTTGTGGCGTGATGGCTTCATGATAGCTGAATGAACTATCCACATCGGGGTGGCTGGAATAATAGTTCTGGTCGCCCTGATTCTTGATGCTGAGATCATGCGAGGTGATGTATTCCACTTCGGCAGCGTAGGTGTTGTCCGAGTTCAGGTTGATGCTGACCTGCTTGTCCTGCGCCTCAGCATTGACGAACTTGATATAGACCTGTCCTGTTTTCGTGTCGATGGTGGAGGAGGTGTAGATTTTTCCGTCTGCCTCATTGCCCTTCATCACATCGTTGTGCTTCAAAGCTCTGTTTCCTGCCACGGAGAAAAGTTGCTGGTAGTAGTAGTTGCAGCTGCGCCACAGACCTCGGTTGTCGAACCAGATGAGGTTGGCTCCCCATTTGTTGTAGCCTTTCTTGCAGAAGAGTGGGGCGTAGGCAGCCATCACCACCATGTCCGAATTGCGTTCCAGACTTAGCCAGTAGGCAGCTTCAGCCAACGTGGACTGGTAGGCATTGTTGGTGCCGTTGTTGGCAAATTCTCCCACAAACACACGGGTGGGTTTGCTGCGGTCGTAAGTCAGTCCCTGACCGCCACGTTTGGCACCAGGAGCATATCGGTTGCCCTGCGTGAAGAACCAGTCATCGCCCTTGTAGTAGTGCTCATCCACATAGGTGTCGGGATATTTCTCGTCGATTTCGGCATAGTTGTTGTCGAACTCACGTCCTGCATCACGGGCACCAGCAGTCGATACGATGATGATGTCGGGATACTGTGCCTTCACGGCCTTGTACATGATGTCGAAACGCTCCCAGAACTCCTTCCCTTGGTTCTCGTTGCCGATACCCAGATATTTCAGGTTGAAGGGCGCTGGATGTCCCATCTGTGCACGTACCTTTCCCCATGTCGAAGTGACAGGGCCGTTGCAGAACTCAATGAGGTCGAGGGCATCCTTCACGAAGATGTCGCGGAAGCGTTGACGGTCGGCCTCAGTCTCCAGTGGGGCAATGTACGAATGTCCCACAAATTGGCAGGTCACACCGTTGTTCAGCACAGGCAGTGGACTTGCTCCCAACGATTCTGCCATCAGGAAATACTCGTAGAAGCCGACATACTGCGAGGTCAGGTAGCCCCAGTGATTGCGGAAAGGAATACGTTCCTCGGGCTTGCCGATGGAGTTCTTCCAGAATACCTGTCCGAAGTAGTTAGGACCTTCCGACGCACATCCTCCAGGGAATCGCATGAACTTCGGATGCAGGTTGGCAAGCGCTTCCATCATGTCTTTGCGCAGAGGACCAGCCTTGCCGTTCTTCCACAGGTGGGATGCCTCTGGCAGCATGGTCACGAAGTCGAGGTAGAACGTACCTGCTGCATCGCCCACGATGACCAGACGGCTGTCCACAGAACGTAATGCCTTCAGCGTACCCGTGTACTTCTTCCAGTCATTGGTGAGCTTTGCCACCTTCACGATGTTGGAATTGAGCTGTCCGTTGAGGTCCTCCAGATAGACGGTGACCTTTCCCTGATACTGCTGACCTTGCATGTAAAGCCCGAGGTTGTACTTCACGTTCGCCTCCACAGCCAATGAAGGGCGTTGCGTGTTGTTGGAATAAGTGGCACCACGATCACGCGAACTGGGTGTGATGCCGTAACCGTTGGCTGCAATGCCATAACCCTTTCCTGCCGACTGGATGTCGAACTTCACACAATACTGCACATAGCGAAGCTCGTCATCATACTTGTCATTCGGGTCATAGTCATACTTGCGTTCCAACGTCTTGATGAGTGGATGGTCACTCACGGCACGAGCCTGACCCACAGCCCCATCCTTCTTCACCACCGTCCATCCGAAGAAGATGGTGTCGCTCTGCGAGAATTCGTTGGCAGGACCATCAGGCACGTTGTAAGCCTGAAACGAGTTGTTCTGAATCATCTGGGCACAAATGCCTCCATCGAGCGATTGGTTGATGTCCTCGAAGAAGATGCCGCTGAGGGTAGGGCTGATCTCGATGCCCAAATCCTTCACGTCAACAGTCAGTTGACGCTGTTCTGTCTGTGCCGAAGCCTGTGTCAATGCACCCAACACCAAGGCGACAGCCATCCAAAGTTTTCTTTTCATAAGATTTCGTGTTCAATAAGTTTTCAGTTTAGTAATTCATGCACAATCACAATTGTGGGGCAAAGGTAGTGCAAACTGGAGGAAATACAAAATAAAACGGGAATTATTTTATTCATTCACCAGTATCTTTCCGTCTTCCGTCATCCCCTCCACGCTGATGTACATTTCCTCACAGGTTGAGTTGTTGAAGAACTCCACTTTGGCTTTTCCTTGTGCATCAGTGGTGATGTCAGGTTGCCACCAGATGGTACGACGGAAGTCTGCCATCGGGGGGAGTACAGAATAGTCATTCATATTGAAGGTGGAGGGAATGTTGAAACCATCGAAGTAGGTGCGACGGAGTCCCTTGTTGCTTTCAGTTGTATACTTGATACGAGTATAGAGGTAAATATAGACTGCATTGCTTTCTGATTCAGGATGGTTTGGAACAATGTAGAGACTCTTCACTTCATTCATGAACCAAGGGAAAAATTTACTGAATTCACAGCCGCCATTATCGGTATAGCCCCATTCTGGTTCGATACCTCTTTCCCCATTATCGACAATCCATTGGATGGGATGACCATCATAAGCCATCCTTCCGTTTCCTCGATGTGATCTGATGGTACTCCTGCCTAACCGATCTCTCGGCAAATCGACACATTCGGGATTGTGAAACATCGCATTGTTCTTGCAAAGGAACTCAAAGATGGTGGGTTCTGGTTCACCCCTGTCAAGAATCTTATCCAATTCCTTGCCCATATCGTAATAGAGGGTTGCATACCGACGGCCATACGCCTCATTCTTGTATCTCCAGTCATCATTGGTAAAGTAGCGTCGCTTTGCCTTTACGGTCACATTCTGTATCACGTGGTCTTTCTGTGTGATGGGGATGAACTCATCTTCCTCCACATACTCTTGGAAAGGCTTTCTCACAAAGGCATTGGGCTTGAGCGGATGCAGAATCACCCTCTCTTCGGGTGTGATGTATCTCGGCTCAGGTGAGAACTGTCTGTCGATGCCCACATAGTAGGTCTTCAGCTTTTCTTTCTTCTTTCCATCTAAGGTGGTGTAGATGCACATTTTCCAATCTCCGTTCACAAATGGCAACTTGAAAGCATACCTGCCCACAGAGTCTGTTCTTGTTTGACCTAGCAGGCTTTCTCCCTTCTGGTTGTAGAGGATGGCATACAGATGCACATCTGACACAGGATTCCGCTTTCTATAAACATTCAGCTTGCCGTTTAGAATCATCCCATCTTCCAATGGCTGTGTCTTTCGGAAGGTGTAGCGTCCAGTCATCAGCCTCCAATCATAGCGTCGCCAACCTTGTGTCAGCATCAGCAGGTCGGCGTTCTGGCGATGCTCCTGATCGTCTGCTTCAAAGTAGTAATCCACATGATTGATATATCCCCTCACTTCAGAACTCAGCAACATCCAAGTCTTCATGTTCCCCTGCTTGCCATTCGTCATCGTATGGGCATCTATCGCAGAGAAAGAAAGATTGGCATTGGGTCTTGTGCGCAGTTCCATCTCCACCTTTCCACAAGGTTTCAGTTTCTGGGTGAGTGTGGAAACTCGTATGCTGTCTGCCTTGTCTGGTTTGGGACAGATAAAGAACAGCCTCTCTGCCATAATCCTTCCCCAATTGTCAAAGACGGTCATCTGGTTCACACCCTCAGGCATAGCTTTTCTGTCCAGTTCAATCTCGATAAGTGGCGCCGCTTTCATCGTGTCGCAACCGATGATATTGCCATTATGCATCAGGACATAGCCCAACAGGTTACCACAGACGCCTCTTGTACATTGAAGTGTTGCAAGCATCTGTTCATTGATGGCATCCACACTCAGCACACAACCCTCCTTCTTTACCTCAGGCAAGGTGAAGTATTGTACATTCCTGCGTTCGCTCTTCTTGAGGTTCCTCATCTGGAAGGTAAGCTTTCCTGTGTCAGGCACCAGCTCGAACATTCCTCTACCAAGCGTGTCTGTTTGAACGGAAGCAAGCACATCGCCCTTCTCGTTCATCACAAAACCCTCTCCCTCATGCGGATGTCCGTTGTCATCCACAGCCAATATTGCCACCCGACACTTCTTGCCTGCAATCATATCACCTCCCTCTGGGTAGAAATTCACGCTGATGGTCTTCATCAGGTCGCTGGTGTAGATTCCCTCATCAATCGCCTTCTGGTAGAGCGAGTCATCGCTGGTTCGGTTGTTTGGATCACGATTGGAGTACAGCATCGTTCTGATGGTCAAGTCTGAATAGTCACCTTCCTTCTTCGGAGCCTTGAACACAGGAAATACCCTTGAGAACACAGCATTCGTGCCCCAGTTGGTCATATAGCGTGTATAGGCACGAACCTCATAGTAACCCGATGTGAGCAGCGAGTCGAGTTTCAGGTCTCCATGTGAAACACCCAATGAATCAATGGGGTACTTACACGTCTTGACAATATCGCCACTTGGATTCAACAGCTCCACATACAGCACCTTACTCAAATCAGAAAGGCGCCCATTGTCTGCCCTCGTCACATATGCCTTAAACCATAAGGTCTCATTTTCGAAATACCCCATGTTGTCGAAATGCAGATACACCTTCTCTTGTGGCAACACCTTGTTGAAATTCATCGCTTTCTGAATGTACGATAATATAGGAGAAGTGGACTTTCCCTTTGTCGTCGTCTTCGAACCATTGATGGCGACATTCTCTGCAATCAGTCGTTCTTCTTCTGTCCGTTGCATGAATTGTGTATCTTGTTGGAGATCAGGATTGACACCAGCCGCCAGAATGGCTTTTAAAAGATTCTCCTTCACCAAGACGCCTTTTTCTGATGGGGCAGCAATGCCATTGGCATCAGCCAATACCATACTGGCATCCAGCCTGTCAGAATGAATCTGGGCAGATGCCTTCTCCACTTCGGTAAATCCCCTTTTGTGAGTGTAATGGACTTGGATTCGAATGGTGGCAGGTTGCACTTGCTCCCCGTTCTCGTCATAACGGCTCACGTTCACCTTCAATCCTCGTACAGCACCATCGAAACGGAGCAGACGGAACGTCTTGGCGTCAATATAGAGTTTTCCATACATGATGCTCTTCCAGGTTTCCACTTTGGGCCTCAGTTCGACAACGTACATCATGCTGCCTCCATCCGCTTGCAATGTCTGGCAGGACGATGCATAGTAATAATTCAGAAAGGAAGATGAGAAGGTCTCAGGAAATGGTTGGATGACAGACTCCGTCAAAAGGGTCTTTCGCATCATGGGACCTACTGTCATGAGATTGTGCAGGTTGGTGTATTGCAATTGTGACATCTCTTGTTCTCCTGTCATCATCCTCGTCCAGTATTGCCCAGAAACCACTCGCAAATTACGTATATTCACAGCCGACTGTGCTGTCAGGAAATCCTCCACCATTTCTTCGCATTCTCCGCTTCTGATGGTGATGCGGTTGAGAAACAGCCTTGTCTCCTTGCTGTGCTTCTTGGAATCCTGCGCCAGCACTTGGTGGGCTCTCTTCAGGATGGCATCATCGGAAAGTACCGTCACCCCTGCAACAGACAAAGACGCTGGTCGCATCTTCACCACTTCAGGCATCTCACTTGCCTTCCATCTGCAAGTCTTGTATCCGACGAAGGAGAAACGAAGCGAGTCCTCCTCCTTTGCCACGATGGTGAAGTCACCCTCCAGATTGGTAACACATCCTCGCCCCTCTGCTTGCAAAACGTTTACAAAGGGCATTGACTCTCCTGTCTCTGCATCCACCACACGGGCACGAAACACCTGCTGCGCATAAAGCGGAGCAACAGCAAACATCAGGCATACTATATAAAGAAATCTTTTCATCATCATCGTTGGTTTTATGGATTGTATCTTGTCGTATAACGAATAAGCAAGGCAAAGGTAAACAAAAAAAATATATTTTTCTTGATTTTAACATTTTAACCTACTTCTCTACCCCTATATTACCACTTTTTTGAAAAATGTATAAAAAAGGTGCAATTTTTTTTTCATTTCCCCTTCCAATTCCTTCTTCCTCTCGTACGCACAAAATTTTGAAAGTTGCAAAAAATATTTTGAAAGTTTCAAAAAGTTTTTCTAAACTTTCAAAAAATAATTCTAAACTTTAGAAATCTTGTGGACTGCCTAGTAAAGAACTTTTGTTCTTAATAGATTTCATCGAATTCACATTATATAAATATAGAAGGAAGCAGAGGAATGATGTCCCCTGCTTCCTTCTATTTTAGTCTTTTTGAACAGACAATTTATTTCGTCACACGAATATTCGTGATGTAGAGTCCCTCGGAACCATAGATGGCGAAGCGCTGCATGGGCTTGATGCTTGGCAGATTGGCTGTGCGTTTGCCGTTGAGGTAAATCTTTACGCTACCCTTGTTGTAGCTGAAGGCGATGTGGTTCCAGCCCTTTTTCATGACTCTTTCGAGGTTCTGGCTCTGACCATCGAGCGATTCATCGTTGGTCTTTGAGAACCAGTACTGCAGATAGTCGGGATAGACATAAAGATGGCCGAACTCGTCTTCGTCGTTGTAGAAGATGATTTCTTGAGCTGCGTCATCAGTCCGGAAGAATTCATACTCCAGATTCCACACGTCGGGCAGTGCATTGCTGAGTTTTGGCTCAATGCGGGTTCCACTTCCACCAAACTTGAGGATGTTGCGACCAGCACAAGCATTCACCTCCATGCTGCCTTCCTTCAGATCCCACTTCGAAGGCAGTTCACCATCTTTGTCAGCTGAGAGATTGTCTTGGAAAAAAACACCTTCGGCAGGTTTGAAGTCGCCACTTTCATATAGAGCCTTCAAATCAAGAGCCTGAGCATCGGCAGGATTGGCTACGGCCTCTTCGTCGGCTTCGGTCTCCTCATTTTGCTCTTCAGCTTCTTCTACTACTTCTGTGTTTTCATTCTCGTTGTTGGCGTCATTGGTTTTCTTGTCGCCTCCGCAAGCCGTCATCAGCATGAAGCTTGCTATGCACGTCAGTGCAAGATAAATCTTTTTCATTGTCAGAGAATTTTTGGTTAGTTGTCTAAATTGTAAAAGATGGGGCAAAGATAGTACAAACCGAACGAAAAACCAAATTTATTTGCGTATTTCTGAGATTTGTACTATCTTTGCACGCATATTCAGAATATCAATCATCTAACAAACATAAACTATGGCAATTGTAAAACCTTTTAAGGGTGTGCGTCCACCGAAGGAACTGGTGGAGGAAGTAGAGAGTCGCCCATACGACGTGTTGGACTCTGAGGAGGCTCGCGCAGAGGCTGGCGACAATGAGAAGTCGCTGTATCATATCATTAAACCTGAGATTAATTTCGAGCCTGGCACGAGCGAGTATGACCCTCGTGTGTATGAGGAGGCTGCCCGTCAGTTTGCGAAGTTCCAGAAGAACGGCTGGCTGGTTCAGGACGAGAAGGAGCAGTATTATATCTATGCACAGACGTCTTGTCTGCCTGCCAATGGCAATAAAGAGAAGACGCAGTATGGCATCGTGGTGGGAGCATATAGTGGTGACTACCAGACGGGTGTCATCAAGAAGCATGAGCTGACTCGCGCAGACAAGGAAGAGGACAGAATGAAACATGTGCGTGTGAACGATGCAAATATCGAGCCTGTGTTCTTTGCTTATCCTGACGACGAAGTGCTCTTGCAGCTGATTGCCAAGTATGCCAAGACTGAGCCAGAATATGACTTCGTGGCACCAATTGATGGCTTCGGCCACAAGCTTTGGGTGGTGAGCGATGATGAAGACATCAAGACCATCACGGATCGCTTCGCCAAGATGCCAAACCTGTACATTGCTGATGGACACCACCGCAGTGCAGCAGCAGCCCTTGTAGGAGCTGAGAAGGCAAAGCAGAATCCGAACCATCGTGGTGATGAGGAATACAACTATTTCATGGCTGTTTGTTTCCCAGCCAGCCAGTTGACGATTCTTGACTACAACCGTGTGGTGAAGGACTTGAACGGCTTGACTTCTGAGGAGTTCCTCAAGGCACTGGAGAAGAATTTTGTGGTGGAAAAGAAGGGTGCTGCTGAGTATCGTGCACAAGAGTTGCATGAGTTCTCCCTCTATCTGGACGGCGAGTG
>JAGAAZ010000048.1 GCA_017614895.1 Bacteroidaceae bacterium
GCTGAGAGCGAAGTAGCCAAGCACTTCAACTACATCCAGAAACTGGACGTTGACCAGCTGGCAAGCTACGTGCAGGAATAATCTTACACATTATATAATAATAAAGGGTCGCCCACAACACGTGAGCGACCCTTCTTAGTGGTATTCAGATAGGATTATTTTCCCATTTCGTGAACAAATTCCTTGTAGTCAATAGTCATGCCTTCCAGTGCATAGACTTGGATGCGACCATTGTGAGTCTCATTCAGAACACCGTTAAAGCTACCAAACATATGACGAGCACCTCCATGTTCCATCTCCTCCATGATCCAATCTTCGCCACCTTCTCTCCATGGGCAGAAGGATACCATCACATACTTTCCATCCTTATAGAAATAAGCCACGCTCATGTCTGCCCATCCTTCAGAGCCGTCGCCACCATCATATTCAGAGATTGGCTCACCTAAGGCTTTCTTGGCCTGTTCCTTCAGGTTTGTATAATCGCTATAGCCGAGGGCATCATCATAGAACCACGCAAGGACACCCTTACCGAGTTTCGCACTCTCAGTCACCTGCAAACCAATGGTAGCTTTCTTACCAGCAATCCAAGGAGTGAAGCTTGGGAATTCAGAACTCTTGTCAAACCTTGTCAAAAGCTTACCCTTACCCAGCATTGGCACAGTGAAGTCTGCCGAGATGGCAACCTTCTTCAATTCACCCTTTCCTGAAGACCAATCCTGAACTTCAGCTTCACCTGTAATCTGGAAACGGACATTGCCGTATTCGTTCACTGTCACTGTAGCCTTGGCTGTTTCACAATATGGGTACATACCATCAGCAGAAACACTGATGCTTACATTATCATAAGATGTTTTGCTCGAAGAATAGTCTTCAATAGTGACAGAACAAGCATTTCCCTGATATGAGAGTGTTTTATCAATCAATGATGCGCCAGCCAAGTCATCATAATAAATTGGAGACACGACAATCGTCTGACTTGCACCACCTGCAGGTGTAACAGTAATGGCTCCACCAGTGGTGTTATCGGTGTTGATAGTCACGGTGTAAGCATGATCCTTACCATCCAGCGTGATGTCGTATGACTGAAGAGAACCATCAGCGGCACGCATCTTCAACTTAGCTGCTCCAATATAGCCAGCTGGTGCGTTCATGAAGAACTGACCGTCTGCATCATTGTGAACCTTCTTGGTTGATTTGCCTGCATATTCAATCCACAAAGTCGCCAATGTATTGCCTTTACCAGCGTTCACCACCTTACCACTAATATGTGCCAATGTTGGCAGCGTAAGTTCAACAGTTTCTGTTGCACCAGCCGTAGAAATCTTAGACACTGTCTTTTTCACCTCTGGAGAGTAGTTAGCATAGTCCTCAGAGTGAACCATTACATAAAAGTCTGTGTTGATAGGCACAAAACCTTCGGCTTCGCCCTTCACATTTGTGAAGAAATCGCGCTGACCATCAACATCCACCCTAACATTTGGCATCACATTACCAGCCTCGTCTTTCACAACCACCTTCAAAGTCGCACGACTCTCTGGATAGTCAAGATTCACCCATGAGAAATGCGTCAAAGTACCCACATAGCTATTAGTAGTGGCATCGTATGTGGCCTCACCTTCCTCTTCCCAAAGGCCTGTTTCTTCGTTGAAGCTCCACAATGGGATAGTAGCTGGTGTGTCATCTTTATACTTGTCTGGTACAGGAAAGCTCAGTGTAGCAGGCTTGCCATCTGCCAACTGCAATTTCTTACTATAGGTACTCAAGTCCACCTTCGTCATACCATAAGAGATGAGCTCTGCCTCCGAACCGTCAGCACGTACGGCTGCCAAATCACCGCCTGGCATCATGGCAGCAAAGTCGTCCTCATCTGGGCTCAAATAGAACATCCTTGCATAAACATAATCGCCTGAGCCAACAGGTAAACCTGTATCTGCATATTTATAGCCACTTTCTGAAATATCGACGGTCATACCGCCAGCAGCCAATCTCGTTGCGAGATCCGCCTCCTGACCAACATAAGCCGTTACACCAGACTCTGATTCGCTCACCATCACAATTTCCCAAACGTCACCATCAACACTCGGGGCAGAACGAACCACGTCAACGTAACCAGACATTGAGAAAGAAACCACAGAACGGCCTTTCACACTATTCACTTTTGTCAGCACGAAGCCGCCATCAGCATCTGTCGTCACTGCTTCCGTACCAGAAGTGACAGTAACGCCTCTCAAAGCATTGCCAGCCTTGTCAAAAACAAAACCCGACAGTGCTGACATCTTCATATCGCCAGGCTTCACTGCCTTACCGTCAGAAATACCTAATCCCGAAGGCGTTGGAGTTGGAGATGGATCTGGTGAAGGAGTTCCAGAATCATCGGAGCTGGAACATGCGCTGATTGCAAACATTGCACCAATCATGAATGCTGCACATAAAAACTTTTTCATCATAAGATAAAGGTTTAAGTTAATAAATATAGATTGAAAATATAATTAGTGTTAAAGATTCGGTTGCAAATATAAGCATTTCTCTGTAATATAACACCACAAAAATCACAAAAAATTTTCTCAAATAGATAAAAAAATCTCCGAATATCACTTTTTACCCCCCCCCCTATCGGTTTTTTAAAACAGAAAAAACGTATTTTTGTATGCTTTGGGGCAAAGAAAAAGTAATGATCAGAGAAGTATCCGTTTTATCTTTTTCTCATCTGCTTGAGGTAAAATTGTTCGTAAATGCTCGAACATCCGTTGAAAAGATTCTTCGGGGGAACGGGGACACTGGCAGGCAGCAGTGCCGTAGAGTTGTTCAGGTGTGGTCAGCAAAGACCATCCCCATCCGTATTCGTGGTTGTGGCGGTCACGTGGATAGACAAAGTCCCCGGTAACAATGTAGCAACCCATCTGCATACGAGTAATGATGGCATCGAAACGGCTACGCATCTTAGGACCGTCGAACCCACAAAGGGAGCGAAGTTGACGGGTGATGAGACTGCCGTGCTCGTTCAATGTGGCAAGTATCGCTTCTTCGATGGAGCCAGCCGCTGGTGCTGGATATTGATGACGGCGATAATTGCAGAGGTCTGACCACCACTCACGACTAACAAATCCTGCTTTCTTGTTGAAAAACTTGCCATACATACAATCGCCATCCGTCACAATAGGGCCTTTCCATTTCCATAATGGCCAATCCCAACCCCCATCAGAAAAGACGACATATCGGCAATCATCGGTGACCATCTCCTCGGCAGAATATCCCACAATGCCACTATCGAGCAAGGGTAAGAATCCCACCTGCTGGATGCGCTCGATGAGTTGAGCAGCGTTGTAGATGTCAGAAGTGGTCATAAGTTAGAACTGGAAGTAGATGAAGGGCTGTACGTCTGAGGACTTGATCTGAATAACAATAAAGACTAGGATGATGATGAAGAGTGCCTTTACCACAAGTGGGCAACGTGTGACAAATTCTTTGGTCTTATCCGACAAGAACTCAGGCATAAAGTGGAGCACATAGCCCAACAACATCAGGAGAGCAACAGCCTTGTAGGAGGAGCACCATTGGAGGAATATCTGTGGTTCGAACTTGTAGAATATCTGATGGAACACCTGTTCGGCAATGCCAAAGGAAGGAGCACGGAACAGCACCCAAAGCGCTGCAACCAAATGGAAAGTGATCAAGCCTCCGATGATGGTCACAAACCAGTTCTTCGCAGGGTTTGGATTCTTCTTGCTGGGCAGATAAGTCAGCGGGCTCAGCACTGCACAGAGTGAATGCCAGATCTTGTCGAGACACAGGAGAAGTCCATGAATGCCTCCCCACAGGATGAAGTTGAGGGAAGCTCCGTGCCAAAGACCGCCCAGCAGCATCGTCATCAGGAGATTGAAATACTGACGGAACTTGCCGTGACGATTACCACCAAGAGAAATATAAAGATAGTCCTTGAGCCAAGAAGAGAGGCTGATGTGCCAACGGCGCCAGAACTCTGTGATGGACTTGGATTTGTATGGGCTATCGAAGTTCTTGGGAAACTGGAAGCCGAGCAAGAGGGCTATACCAATCGCCATATCGGAGTAACCCGAGAAGTCACAGTAAATCTGGAGCGTGTAGCCATAGACGGCAAAGAGGTTCTCGAGTCCGCTGTAAAGGTCGGGCTGGTCGAAGATGCGCTCAACAAAGTTGATAGAGATATAGTCACTAATGACCGCCTTCTTGAAAAGACCAGCAATGATGAGGAAGATGCCCGTACCAAACATACGGTCATCCACAAAGAGCGGACGGCGGATCTGAGGGATGAAATCACGAGCACGCACAATCGGGCCTGCCACTAACTGAGGGAAGAAGCTGACATAGAAGGCATAATCGAGCAAGCGATTGAGCGGTTTGATATTGCCCCGATAGACATCAATCGTATAACTCAATGACTGGAAGGTGAAGAAGGAGATACCCACAGGCAAGAAGATATCACGGGGTTGCCAAGTCACATCCAACAAATAAGAACCACTGATGGAAGAAGGTACATGCACCCCACAATTCGTCAACAGGGAACAAATGGTCTCACCCAAGAAATTGGTGTATTTGAAGAAGACGAGCAAACCGAGGTCAAGCACCAAAGACAGCACCACAAGAGCCTTGCCCAATGCACCCTTTCCTACACCACCAATGGCACGAGCGATGAAGTAGTCACTCGTGGTGACCAATGCCAAGAGCCAGAAGAAGAATCCGCTGGACTTATAATAGAAGTAATAGGAGAAGAACGTGACAAAGAGGATGCGCCAGCCCATGCGCTGGGCGTCTTTCCCCATGCGGGTTGTTTCCCATGTGCCAAGGATACAGTAGATCAGCGTGAATGCCAAGAACAGGAACAGAAAGATGCCCGACGAGAATATCATTGGGGATTCTGGCTGATAGAGCAACTGTTCTATAAGGCGTGAAAAATCAATGTCAAACATACAATCCTAAAATCCTTTTACCGTTTTATATGGCTTCTGTTCCTTAGGGGTAGAGCCGTGCATCATGCGTGTCTGGCTACCCGAAGTGGCGGTGCCTGTATATGCTTTGTAGATTGCTTCACCCAATAGTTTTCCCTGCAAGGTGTAACCTGATGCAAGGTAGTGGATGCAATCCGTGTTCATGAGTCCTGCATTGCGCCAATTGGTACATGCGGAGGTTGTTCCTCCTGCTATCGTGAAGATGTCCCACGCCGCCATGTGGTGGGAGTTACAGAAGTTCACGATGCTACGCGCCACATTGGCTGTGTTCTGATTGGGCACCTTGGTCGTGGTGTAATGGGTGCGACGACGACGCCCAGTGCCTGTGGTGTAAGAGCCGGTACGTTGAGAAATAAAACTGCCAGGTGGGGTTGTGAAGAGGAAACACACACCTGGGCACTTCTCGCTGATGCGGTCAGTCAACGTCTTCATTGTTTCTGCATGCACCCGTTCATCAATCGTGTTGCCATGTGCCTCATTGGTACCAAAAGAGATAATGAGCAAATCAGGACGTTCAGCCGCCACACGGTTAATCATGTCCTGCTCGTAGAAACGACGTGCCCAAGCTCCATTCATTCCATAGTAAGTGAATTCCATCCGAGGAAAATATTTCTCCAAAGTACTGCCTATGGTACGAGGAAGGATATTGCCTCTCACATGGGAATCACCAATCTGCATCACCTTGATAGTCTTGTGCTGATGAATTTTCTTAAAGACAGGAGCCAGTGTCGCACCGTTCGTCAGTTCGTTCGTACGAGTGTTGCGGAACGTGGAAGGGAACGGTGTTGTCAACGACTGCGCATTCGCTTCGCCTCCACCGAATGAGACGAAGAAGAGTGCACAAAGCACCAAGAGGATGATATGTTGCTTTTTACCGTACACGATTCTCGTAATTGGTCTTACCGTTCATCAATACATCAAACAACAGCTCCGCCAAATGACGTCCACCTGCAAAGTTAATGTGCGTATAGTCAAGATTTGCTTGTTTCTTTTCTGTCATTTTCGCAAGACTTCCATCACCACCCATCGCTTCATAGAGGTTCCAGAATGCCACATGATGATCACTTGCCATCTTCCGTTCGTAGGACACCATCTCCTTCACACCACCCATCGTATGCATCTGTCCGTCAGACCCACGCTTGTCACGGTCACCCATACTGACAATAAGGATGCTGGCATGAGGATAGGCTTGCTTCATCAAATCGATGACCTTACCCAACTGACTGATGTAACCACCATAGTCCTTCTGCTTCTCATTCGCCACATTGAGTCCGTAGTGCAGGATGATGAGGTCGTATGGACGTACTGAGGCAAAACTACGTAGGGTCTCCACAGGAATTCCGCTCAGATGCTGGCCACCACTGCCACGCATACTGAAATTATCCACCACCACACCCTGATGTCCATCAAGCGCAACGCCATAAAAGCGTGAACCATGTCCACCTGTCACCGTCATGTTGAAACGGCTGATAGGACCACTCACATTCTTCGCCACCACATTACCAGCTCCTTGCTGAGCGGTCTCCACCGTACGGGTGACGGTCTTATAACTGATTGTGGAATCAGAATCAACCACCTCCACCACTTCATCGTAAGTCTGGGGGGCACTCGCCTCACCATTCGAAAAGAGTGACTGGCTCTCACCACCATTAATGGCATAGTTGATGTTCAGTCCACTGCCTGGAGTGAAGAACACGGTCGCTTCCTCAGCCTCCCCCAAGAGATTTCCATACACATTGGTCTGACAGCGCAATTCGTAGGTGGCTGTACCAGAAGGGATGAAGTAACTACCTGCCATACTCTGCAAGTTGGCTTTGAATCCACGTCCCTTTTCATTGGCATGATAGCGATTCCAGTTGTTGCGACGAGTGGTCACAGAACGACGGAAGTCTGACGACACGCAGGCAATCTCCACAAAGCCCACGCCCTTACCACCGAACTTCTGCTGAAGCAAGGCACGTAAATCCATCGTCAGGATGTCACCCTCGATGTAGGAGTCACCGAAATACGCCACACGTACAGGACGGTTGTGCGACTGTCCCAATGCAGCATAGAATTTGTCCATCTCACGATGCAAACCATCTGTAGCAAAATCCTCTATCGCCACCATTCCTTGTGGCACTGTATCCACATAAGCCAATTGCTTCACTCGGATCGCAGCCGAATCTATGCCTTTCTCCACAAAGCCATCCAAAGAGTCTGCCACCAGTTCCGCCACGATGTTGCCATCTTTGTCCCTACGCTGTACATCGCTCAGGATATTGACACGACGCAAATCCACATCAAACACGTTGATACGTGGCAGATAGAACAAGCCTATCAAACCCGCCACCACGACGAGCACAAGCAGGAATGTCCACCAAATCCTATTATTCTTCTCTGTTTTCATAATCCTCTCCCATTTCAGGATAAGAAATACGGGTATGATATATTGTCTTCAATTTATCTTTCAATACAGTCTTGGCCACAGCGATGTCCTTGAACGTGATGGAACATTCGCTGAAGAAGCCTGCCGACACCTGACCATCAATAATTTTGTCCACCAGCTGATTGATGCTGTCTTCCGTGTATTCAGGCAACGAACGGGATGCTGCCTCCACTGCATCACACATCATCAGAATAGCCTCTTCTTTGGTACTTGGATTAGGACCAGGATAGGTGAACAAAGATTCATCAATCTCTTCGTCAGGATGCTCATTCTTATAGGTGATATAGAAATACTTCGCCTTACCCAAGCCATGATGCGTGGTGATAAATCGTTTGATGGAATCAGGAATATGGTGCTTGTCAGCAAGATTCACACCATTCTTCACATGGGCGATAATGACCTCAGCACTCTTCAACGGGGTCAGATGCTTATGAGGCGACAAACCGTTCTGATTCTCCGTGAAGAAAGCTGGACGTTCCATCTTACCAATGTCATGATACAATGCACCAGTACGCACCAACTGCGCCTTACCACCTATCTTGTTCGCCACCTCGGCACTCAGATTTGCCACCTGCATGGAGTGCTGGAATGTACCTGGCGCCACTTCCGTCATGCGCTGCAAGAGCGGATTGTGCACATTGCTGAGCTCCACAAGCGTCACATCACTGGTGAAGCCAAACATCTTCTCCAGCATCCACAAAAGCGGATAAGTGAAGAGCAGCAAAACACAATTGACGGTGAAGCATACATACATCCATGTGTCCATCTTGATGTCGTTCTCATGATGCAGGGAATAACCCGTATAGCAAATGACATACACCAAGAAGATGATGAATGCCGTGCGGACAATCTGCGAACGCTGTGACAATTCACGCAGCGTCTGTATCGCCACCATACCTGCCACCAACTGCACAACAATGAATTCATAATTGCTGGTCAACATCAAGGAAATGATGAGCACCATACCACAGTGGAACATGAAAGCGGTACGCGAATCCATGAACACACGGATCACAATCGGCACCAGACAGCACGGGAGCATAAACACATTCAGTATCTTGTGCGACACCATCAGCGAGGCAATTACACAGAAGAACACGGGCAGCGCAAAGAGCAACGTCACATTCCTCACATTCTCAAAGTAATCGATACGGAACAATGACAGATACGTAATCAGCGATACAAATATCACCATCACAAAGATGGCTTGGCCGATAGACCTGTAAGGAATATTCGTGTCAATGGTGTTGCGCCGTTCATAATCTTTCTCATACGAGAGTAGCACATCATACACCTCATCCGTCACCGTCTCACCACGGTCCACAATCTTCTGACCTGCCTGCACAAAACCATTATAACTGGAGATGTTCTGCAAATTCTCATCCAGTTCCGTTTCCGACTTCATCTTGTCATACGTCAGATTCTGCTGGATAAGTTCATTGACGTTGAATTGCCGCATCACCAAACTGGAATACTTAGCTGTGTCTTCCGTAATGATATAGTCATAAGCAGAGCGCAAGGAGAATACCCTGCTCAGTGACACAGACACCGCCTCATTGTTCTTCACAATACGGATATTCTTGTGATGCTCATCATCCTTCAACCGTGCATAGTCCTCTCCCGACAACACACCCCGCTGATAAATCGTATCCAGCAAAACAGCAATGTGATGCACATACATGGCGGCATTCTGTCCCTGCCACTCTTTCGCCGCATAATTGTACAGACGGTTCATCATCGAGTCCCTCACAGACCTATCATAATTGTAATAGGGCTGGAAGTTACGCATAGTGGCCTCCCGTTCTTGACGAATGATCGAATCATTCTTCAGAATTGGGAACTTGGTGTTGGCAATCAACAGACCATAGTTCCAAGGTCTGTCCAATTCGTACTTATAGCCAAATTCATCACCACGTGGCATAAAATACACCACTACAGCCGTTGATACGACCACCAGAATCACCTTCATCATGAAACGAGTCATTTTGGTGCGCTTTTGTTGCTTGCTGGGTTTCATTTTCTCTGGTTTTTAATGAATGCTATAAATACAAATCTCGCTAAGGCATTATTCTGCCATCAGATACTGCTTGAAGTCGGCAAAGTCCTTCGTCATCGGAATACTCTGCTTCGTACCTTTCATGAAGGCTTGCAACTTCGCTGGTATTTCAATGTTATCATTCAGGATGCGGTCAACAGTGTCCTTGAACTTGGCTGGATGCGCCGTCTCCAAGAACACACCCACCTCACCTGCTTTCAGACCTTCCTTCAAGGCACGATAGCCACAAGCACCATGAGGGTCACATACATAACCTGTCTCGGCCTTCACCTCCTGAATGGTCTCGGCAATCTGCTCATCCTTGTACGTCGCACCGCTGATGTCAGCACAGATGGCTTCGTGACTCTTTCCATAGAGTTCATACACACGGGCAAAGTTGCTGGGGTCACCCACATCCATCGCATTGGCAATGGTCTGTACCGATGCTTTCGGCTCATACTTGCCTGTCTGCAGATACTTGAAGAAGATATCATTGGCATTGTTGGCAGCAATGAAACGCTTGATGGGCAGACCCATCTTCTTGCCGAAGAGTGCTGAACAGATGTTGCCAAAGTTGCCTGAAGGCACACACACCACGAGCTGATCTGCCAGACCTCTTTTCTTCATCTGAGCGTAAGCGTAGAAGTAGTAGAAAGCCTGTGGGAGGAAACGTGCCACATTGATGGAGTTCGCTGAGGTCAGCTTCATGTGCTGATTCAAATCTGCATCCATAAAGGCATTCTTCACTAATGCCTGGCAATCGTCAAACACGCCATCCACTTCCACAGCCGTGATGTTCTGACCCAACGTCGTGAACTGGCACTCCTGAATCGGACTCACCTTGCCCTTCGGATAGAGCACATACACATGGATGCCATCCACTCCGAGGAAACCATTTGCCACAGCACTGCCCGTGTCGCCCGATGTGGCCACTAAAACATTCACCTGCCCTGCACCTTCCTTCTTTAGGAAATACTGCAACAGACGAGCCATAAATCTTGCACCCACATCCTTGAAGGCCAAAGTGGGACCGTGGAAGAGTTCCAACGAATAGATGGTGTCGGTCACCTTCACACAAGGGCAATCAAACGCCAGCGTGTCGTACACAATCTTCTTCAAATCTTCGGCAGGCACGTCCTCGCCAAAGAAAGCATCTGCCACCGTATAGGCAATCTCCTGGAATGAGAGCGTATCTATCTTGTCAAAAAACTCCTGAGGCAGTGGTTTGATGCGCTCTGGCATATACAAACCCTTGTCCTCTGCGAGTCCTTTCACCACCGCCTTTTCCAATGTGGCGATAGGTGCTTGTCCATTAGTCGAATAATATTTCATGCTTATATCTTTTATATCTTCATGAGTTCTTTTATAAATCCATCCTTCTCCAACTGTCCATAGCTTCCCTGCTTGCAAGCCACCTCGTCAAATGTCTCTACTTCATCTGCCTCTATGCCTGGTGCATAAATCAGGAAGGGGATCGGTTCGTTGGTGTGGGTACGATGTGCCACAGGTGTAGGATGATCGGGCAACACAGCGATAGCCACCTGCTGATCCTTCACGGCTTCATACACAGGTCCTACTATGCGGCTGTCCAGATATTCGATGGTTTTCAGTTTCAGTTCCAAGTCGCCATCATGTCCAGCTTCATCCGAAGCCTCCACATGCACATAGACGAAGTCGTCCGTCTCCAATGCCTTGATGGCTGCCTGTGCCTTACCTTCGTAGTTGGTGTCCGCCAAACCCGTCGCTCCTGGCACATCAATCACTCTCAAGCCTGCCAACGTACCAATGCCTCTGATGAGGTCAACGGCTGTGATGACTGCCCCTCGCTTGATCTGCGGGAACGTCTCTGTGAGTGGCACCATGTGTGGACGATAACCGCCTGCCCAAGGCCAGATGCTGTTCGCCTGACGTTCACCACGCTTCGCTTTCTCCAAATTGTAAGGATGGCGTGCCAGCAATTCCTGCGAACGGAGAATCAAGTCATTGAGCAAGTCTGCTGTTTCCTGAGCCGTCAGTTCGTTATCTTTAGGTGCGTCTGCCTTTGCAGTTACCAGCAATGGACGCCAAGGCTCGCCTGGATGATCGTGGGGTGGCTGGCATACTATATGCTTGTTGCCACCTTTGATGACGAGCAGATGACGATATTGTACACCACAATAGAATTTTACACGGTCTGTGGCCATATGCTCGTTGAGGTAGTCAATCAGCACAGCTGCATCTTCCGTTTGCAGGTTGCCACCATTATGCGTGACGATTTTTCCGTCTTCCAACGTGATGATGTTGCAGCGAATCGCCATATCGTCGGGTGCTAAATCGACCCCGATACTGGCAGCCTCCAACGGACCTCTTCCCTCATACACCTCATTCTGGTCATAGCCGAGGATGCTGCTGTTCGCCACCTCGCTGCCTGGGTGGAACCCATCCTGCACCGTCTTCAGCATCCCGCAACGTCCCATCTTTGCCAACTTGTCCATGTAGGGCGTATTGGCATATTGCAGCAAAGTTGTATTTCCCAGCGACTCCACAGGCCAATCGGCCATTCCGTCGCCTAATATAATGATATGTTTCATTTTATATATTTGCAATACTCATGATATCCGCGAACACACCAGCAGCGGTCACAGAGGCACCTGCGCCGTAGCCCTGGATGAGCATCGGATATTGGTTGTAGCGTTCGGTCGTGATGAGGATAATGTTGTTCGAACCTTCCAGATCGTAGAATGGATGACGCTCACCCACGCGCTCCAACGACACGGAACCCTTGCCGTTTTCCAGCTTGGCAACAAAGCGCCAGTGTTGATGAGCAGCTTCCACTTCCTTGCGCTCTTCCTCAAATTCCTTGTCGAGCGTTGGCAGGTTCTTCCAGAAGTCTTCCAACGAACCGTCGAAGAACGACTGCGGAATGAACAGATGTTTCTCCACATCCTCCTGATTCATCTTGTAGCCTGCCTCACGAGAGAGGATGACCAACTTGCGGATCACGTCCTTACCGCTCAAATCGACACGTGGGTCAGGCTCTGCATAACCTTCTTCCTTCGCTCTGCGCACCGTCTCGCTGAATGGCACATCCTCCGAGATGGTGTTGAAGATGAAGTTCAACGTACCGCTCAGCACAGCCTCCAGCTTCAGGATCTTGTCACCCGAATTGATGAGGTCGTTGATGGTGTTGATAATCGGCAGACCAGCACCCACATTTGTCTCGAACAGGTACTTCACACCACGCTTGCGGGCTGTAGCCTTCAGACGTGCATAGTTATCGTAGTCGCTCGATGCAGCCACCTTGTTGGCAGCCACCACCGAGATGTTGTTGCTCAAGAATGCCTCGTACAGCCCTGCCACATCGGCACTTGCCGTACAATCGACAAACACGCTGTTGAAGATGTTCATGCCGATGACCTCCTCCTTCAGACGTTCCAGATCACTTGCCTCAGCAGCTTTCAGACCTGCACGCAGGTTGGCGATAGAGAACTTGCCATCCTCTTCCCATTGTGACAGGTTGATGCCGTTGCGGTCGAACATCGCATTGTGTCCGCTGGCGATGCCCACCACATTGATCTGCAGGTTGCGCTCCTTCATCAGCTTCTGACGCTGACCGGCAATCTGTTCCAACAGGCTGCCACCCACCGTGCCGACACCACAGAGGAACACATTCAGCACCTGATATTCCGACAGGAAGAACGAATCGTGAATCACGTTCAGCGACTTTCTCAAGCTCTTACGTTCCACCACAAACGAGATGTTCGTCTCGCTGGCACCCTGTGCACAAGCAATCACGCTGATACCATTTCTTCCCAGCGTACCAAAGAGCTTACCAGCAATACCTGGCGTGTGCTTCATGTTCTCACCCACAATCGCCACCGTCGCCAAATCTCTCTCCAGCTTCATCTTGTACATCGCACCCATCTCGATCTCCTTCGCGAATTCCTTGTTGAGCACCTCACAAGCACGGTCGGCATCTGCATCCGTCACACCGATGGATGTACTGTTCTCCGAACTTGCCTGACTCACCATGAACACGCTGATGCCGTTCTCAGCCAACGTCGTGAAGATTCGGCGGTTCACACCTATCACACCCACCATCGACAAACCGCTCACCGTAATCAGGCTCGTGTTGTTGATGGAAGATATACCCTTGATGGCGCGTCCCTCATCTTCCGTCTCATCTATATTCGTGATGATGGTTCCCTTGTCCTCAGGACGGAACGTGTTCTTGATCAGAATTGGGATGTTCTTGATGCACACAGGGTAAATCGTTGGCGGATAGACCACCTTCGCACCGAAATTGCAAAGCTCCGTTGCCTCCACATACGAGAGTCGCTCGATGGGGTATGCTGTATTGATGACACGTGGATCAGCCGTCATGAAGCCGCTCACGTCTGTCCAGATTTCCAGCACGTCGGCATTCAGCGCAGCCGCCAAGATAGCAGCCGTGTAGTCAGAACCACCACGTCCGAGGTTCGTCACCTCACCTGTCACACTGTCTGTCGAAATGAAACCACCGCAGACACCCACCTTCTGGAAATCCTTGAAGGTCTCCAGAATCAGCGGCATACTGATGGAATTGCTGAACAAGTTACGACCTTGCTTCTTCTTCGTCTTGATGAACTCCAGCGAGTTATACCACTTGGCACCCTCAATCAACGTTGCCACGATGTTCGAACTGATGCGCTCGCCATACGACACAATCGCATTGCTCGTCTTCTCGCTCAGGTCACCAATCAGATACACACCCTGATAGATGCTCTTCAGCTGTCCCAGCAAATCATCCACTGTCGCCAGCAAAGTCTCCTTCTTCTTTGTGTCTGTGATGATGGCGTCAATCATCTGGTGGTGACGCTCCACCATTTCGTTGTATGATGTCAGGTAAGCCTCGTCACCAGCCATCGCCAATTTCGACGTGCTGATCAACTGGTCAGTGATGCCACCCAGGGCAGACACCACCACCACGACAGGCTCATCCTGTCCCTCCACAATCTTTTTCAAATTGAGAATACTCTCCACGGAACCTACGGATGTTCCGCCAAACTTTAAGACTTTCATATATTCAAAATTCAAAATCGGCGACAAAGGTACGATTTTTTTACGGGGTGGCAAAAGAAAAAGCCCCAAAGTCGTTAGACTTCAAGGCTTTTCACTTGTTTAGGGTTGTCATTTGTATTTTCCTTGGACAAAACCAAAGTAAATTAGTCTTCAATCACCTTCATGTTCTTACTGTCCCAGAGGCATTTGTCGGTGACCTTCAGTTCAGGGATAACGGGCAAACAAAGGAATGACATCGTGATAAACGGAGCCTTCATCTTGCATCCTGCCCTATGCGCCATTTCACGGAGTTGCAAAGCACGGTAAGCCACCTCATAGCCATTCAGCGGAGACATCAGGCCCGCAATGGGCAATGCCAGGTCGATCATTTCATCACCCGAGACTGCCACCAGACCACCCTTCATCTCGATAATGCGATTGATGGCTTTCACCAGATACTCATCGCTCGACCCAATGGCCACGATGTTATGGCAGTCATGAGCCACAGAGCCTGCAAGGGCACCATCGGTCAGGTTGAAACCACGCACCATTCCCACCACTGGACGGACGTTAGGCTCGTAACGGTTCAACACGACCATCTTCTGCACCTCAGCCCACGGATATTTGGCGTCCTCAATAGGATTGCCCGTAATCTCAACCGCTTCATGGACTGTATAGAGACTACCGTCGAAGACCTTCAGGATATGGACCTTTTCAGAGACCTTGAGTTCGGAGTGGATGTCTTCGACCGTCAGCGGACTGGCCACAAATTTGTTGGGATACTCGTTGTCGTTGACATCATCTTGACGGATGGAAGGCTGCGAGAAACCAGGCATCGTATTACTGTTATACACCTCAATACCATTGATGAAGGTCTGCAAGACACGGAAATGAGGATGGAGTCCATCGACAGCAATGAAATTGGCAGCATCGCCCTCTTGCAGCAGTCCCCACTTCAACCGGTAGTGACGCTGGGTATTGATACATGCAGCCGTGAGAATGTTCCAGATGTCATAGCCTTCTGAAATGGCGCGTTTGACCAACTGGTTGATGTGTCCATGAATCAGATCGTCAGGATGACAATCGTCGGTACAAAACATCACCATGTCGGGTGACTCAGCGATCAATGGACTGAGTTTTTCATAATCCCTTGATGCGCTACCCTCACGGATGATGACCATCATGCCAGCCGAGATACAGGCACGTCCTTCCTCCAGCGTAGTACACTCATGGTCGGTAGAGATGCCTGTCTGAGCATAGAGCTTGCGTTCGTCGCCCACCAGACCAGGGGCATGACCATCCACAGGCTTATCATGAGCATGTGCAGCCCGTATCTTACGCATCACCTCAGGATTGTTGGCCAATACACCCGGGAAGTTCATCACCTCGCCCAGCACACCGATGTCGTCACGAGCCATCAGCTCTTCCACACCAGCGGCATCAATCACGGCTCCACTGGTCTCGATGCCTCCACCACAAGCAGGCACGCAACTGGGTGCAGCGAAGCAATAGTTGAAGGGTGACAGTTGTCCAGATTTTATCATATAGTCAATGCCCTCGATGCCCAGCACATTGCCAATCTCGTGCGGGTCAGTCACCACGCCGATGGTGCCATGACTAGCTGCCACACGGGCAAACTCGCAGGGAGCCATCATGCTACTCTCAATATGCACATGGCTGTCGATAAAACCAGGCATCAGATAGGGCCATTGCTTCCCATTCTTTGGCAGTTCACAACGCTTCACCTGAGCAATGCGTCCATCTCTCACTATCAACTCGCCCTCGAAAATCTCGCGGTGAACAACATCAACGATATGTCCTAAATATTTCTTCATTGTATTCTCTTCTAGATGGTTCTTTTCCAAAAATTCACAGGTGCATATAGGTTTTGGTTGCGAAGATACATCATTTTTTTCAAACACCCAAACTTTTTACTCATTTCCTCATACTTCACACAAAAAATGAGGTAAAAGAATGCGCGAGCCTCGTCGTTGAACTTCGTGGTGATGTACAAGCACCCGGTCTTGGTGAGAA
>JAGAAZ010000049.1 GCA_017614895.1 Bacteroidaceae bacterium
AAGACACGTTCTGCATTCTCTTCGGAAATGCCAATGCCTGTGTCGGTGACGATGAAGTTGACATTTCGTTCATCTTTCAATCGGCATTCCAGTGTGATGGTTCCTTGCTGGGTGAATTGGTTGGCATTGTCGAGCATCTGTTTCAACATCTTCGGCAATCCATCGGAGCTAGCAGGAACGGTCAGAGAATCAGGCACCAAAGTGGCGAATTTGAGTTGCACGGTATCAGGATGCTTGAGTTTATACCCATCCATCATCTTACGACACAAATCGTTGCAGGCAAATCTGGCGTCTTTCTTCAGACTGGTCGCATTCTCGAGGAATCCAGCTATCAGCAATTTCTCAAGGATTCCCTTGATGTTGTTGGAGTTCTCCTGCATGGCATCGATGATGGTTTCCAATTCTTCTTCAGGGATGGATTGATGTCCCATGCGAAGCACCTGCGAGAAGCCAATGATGATGTTGAGTGGCGTACGCACCTGATGAGTGACATCCTGCATGAAGGCGGTCTTCTTCTCAAGGGCTTCCTGCGCCTCTTTGTTGGCAATGATCAGCGCCTCATTCCGATGCTCTATCTCGTCATTCATGTGTTGAATGTCATTGATATAGCCTGAGATATACTGCTGCATGGTGCCGAACATGTTCTGCAACTGTCCGACAGGGTCAATACGTTCGCTACGGGGGATTCGCTCGTCGAAGTTACCAGCAGCGATGTGGCGTGCCTGAGTCGCCAACTGATTGACGGGCTCGATAGCGCCATTGATGATCTGATAGCAGAAGAAGAGGAGCATCATCATTCCAATTAAGATGATCGTCAGCACAATGTAGAACAAACGATTGTAACCACGGAAAATCTCTTCATCGGGATAAACGATGGCAATACTCCATCCCGTCTTCGGCAACTGATGATAGAACACATAACAGGTTTCATTGTTCAGCTGCAACTCCTGCATGCCTTCCTCACCTCTCAGCATGGCATTGCCAAGGGATATCAAGTCGGCATCACGGTCGGGATCGGTATCGGTAAAAATTGTTTCATGTACCAACTTGTTCGGGTCAGGATGGATGAAATAGGTGCCTTCCCTACCCAACATGATGCAATAGGAACGTGGGGATGGCATTTGGGCTGAAATGGTCTGAGAAAGCCATGTGAGGGAGAGGTCTGTGGAAATGGCACCAATACACTGTCCTTCATTGTCAAGGAGGGGCATCGCATAGGAGGTGATCATCTCTTGTCCGAAGCTTCCATCATCTTCCGCATAATCATCGATGAAAGGATCAACCCAACAGGGCTTGTTCAGTCGCACAGGCATCGTGTACCAGTCCATTTCCTGGTAACGGTAGTCTTCGCCTCCCTCCTGTTCTGTCATGACAGCCCCATTTTCCCGATAGGAATAGGAAGAAAAATATTTACCCTTCTCCTTGAAATAATAGGGTTCGAGCGCAATGGAGCAGCCATTGAAATTAGGATTCATCTCGATAATGCGACGAGAATAGATATTGATGGAATCAGGATTGAGATGGGTGCGCACCAACCAATTGGTGTTGTTGGTGGCAATCTCCACTTCGTCAAGAATCTCGTTCACTCTCAATGCCGTGTTGTTCAGCACTTGAGAAGCTCTACGCATGGCATCTTCACGCACATATCCACGTGAAATGACATACATGAATCCGAGTGACACAACAAAGATAATGATTGCGAATGACACGATCAAAAGACCAATCCTTATGGAGAGGGAATGCCGTATGAGTGTGATTGGATTTCTCATATTGTTGCTGGGGATTCGTTTGACAATGGTGCGGATGATTCGTCGGATTCGTGATGAGCTCCTGCTTTTCCTGTCGCATCAGCAGCATCCAGAACCTCGTTGAGCAGGCGTGTGACAGTTTCAGTGTTTTCGAGCATACGATCCACATGCTGTGCCATCTCCTCTTCTGAGAGGTTCTTGTATTCACGACGGATCAGGTCATTCTCTTCAGCAATGACATTGATGGGCTGCAACATCTTGTCAGTCATGTTGTTGATGACCGCTGTCTTCATTCGGTCATCTTCTTTTGCCATTTCGCTGGCTTTCTCCAGTTCCTCATTCCGTTGCGTCAGCGTCTCTGTGGAATGACGTATTTTGTTGATGTAATCAGTCAAGAATTGCTGCATTCGGAAGAAGCTGTGCTGCAACTGCCCGATTTCGTCACGACGTTTGCTGTCAGGAACAGAAACGTTGAAGTCACCTTCTGACATCTTTTCTGCTGATAAGCCCAACTCTCTGAGAGGTCGCAAATTGAGTCGGATGACAAACACACAGAAGAAGACCAGCAAGCAGAGTCCCAAAATCGTGATGAACATCAGATTTTTCTGCAAGCGATTGTATGGTTCGAAAATATCACTTTCAGGACAAACAATCGCAACGCTCCATCCCGTATGCGTGAAAGGTTTATAAAAGACGTAGTAATCCTGGTCTTCACGATGAAGCACCTGATACCCACTTTCACCCCCAATCATGGCCTTTCCCAATTTTGTCATTTCTTCATCAGGCTTTTCCAACGAAGAGGTGAAAATCGTTTCGTAGAAGAGTTTGGTGGAATCAGGATGCACCAAGAAGGTTCCACCTCTTCCCAACAGGACACTATATGAATTGGGGAATGGCTTGGCATCCAAGATTGTCTTCGAGAACCATGAAAGGGACAAATCAACGGAAAGAATGCCGACTATCTTGTCCTTTTTATCATGGATGGGTTGGCAGAAAGAGGTGACGTATTCATCCACCTGGATACCTTCTGTTTCCTCATCACGGAACGGCTCCACCCAATAGGGCTTATTGAGCAACTTCGCAATGAGATACCAATCCATGTAGTAATACTCATATTGTTCACTACCCTCTTGCTCTGTCTGTATCGAATCGCCCCCATTATTGGAGTAGGCTGAAAAATATTGCCCTTTCTCCTCATAATAATAAGGTTCGAACGCAATGGAACAGCCATAGAGGTTGGGGTTGTTTTCCAAAATCTTGCGACTGAACACGAACATGGAATCAGGTGTGTCGATATGCTGCTCCACCAACCATTTCATGTTGTCGGAAGCGACTTCCACATCGTGCAACGTTCCCTCTACATAAAGCAACGTGCCTTCCAGCATCTGCGTCGCTTTTTCCATCGCCTCATCTCTTACAGCCACACGTGAATAATGAAACAGGATGCCAAGCGCCATGACGAACAAAAGCATCACACATGACACCACCCAGAATGAGAGCCGTGCCGATAACGAGCGCCGTATGTAGTTAACGATGTTCATTTTGCCTTCGTTTTGTTGGTTTCTATCTTCGTCTGTCCCATCAATTCTGCATAGCTCACTTCCCTATCTATCATTCCAAAGTCCTTCATCAAGAAACTTGCCTTCTTCACCATATCCGGACGTAAACGGAATTCACGGGTTCCAGAATCAGGATCTATCTGCAAACGTAAAATTTCTTCCAACATCAGCTTCTGGATGACACGATTGGTCTGCACACGACCTTCACGGACATATTTCATCACGATGTCCAGAGTCTGATCAGGATGTTTAGCTGCCCATTCCCATCCTTTCTTGCTGGCTGCTGCGAAACGCTTCACCTGCTCACGATGGGTGTCATAGTAATCACGCTTCACATAGACGCCATTCTCCTGTATGTTGTAACCATTATCCTTGAATCGGAAAATGCTTTTCTCTGGCATATCGAAACCTGCTTGTCTCAACAACAAGTATTCATTATAACTGACCGCAGACATCATATCGACTCCACCCGACAAGAACACATTGACATTGCCTGTGAAGAACACCCATTCGTAATTCAGTTTGTTTTTCCTGTCAAGAATGAATGACATATAGTTGGGTTCCGACGTATAAACGGCAATGCGCTTCCCTTTCTCTGTCATTGGATTCTTCCCCCATCGAGACACAATCAGGTAACTGCTGTTCATGGATGTCTGAAGGATGTTGACCATGGGCGTACCATTGGCAACAATGTCTATGGCTGACATCAAGGCAAACATGCCTGCATCACATTCGTCTGTCTTCAAACGATGATAGACCGTACTCGTTAAAGAAGGATATTGGATGACTACATCAAGTCCTTCTTCTTTATAGAAGCCCTTCTCTTTCGCTACATAATACCCTGCAAATTCTGCCTGAGGAGTCCATGCTGTCGTGAACACAAACTTCTCAGCCCTCATCATACAAGAGCTAAACAAAAGCAAGCAAATGATTATGATGCCCCTTTTGCGATCTATCATCTTGTTTCTCATTATTATTATTTTTTCAAGGTTTTCTATTTCAAGTATCTATCAGCTCAACTTCTCACCCTCACTCTGCATCGCCATCTTTTTTCTGCATTTCCTCCCTGGTAGGAAAATGCCCCAACCATTTCATCTGACGCAGGCACCACGACTGTCGGCGATACATGTAGTTAGTCGGTGATGCCGAATTGAATTTTAGAGGGTTTGGCAATGTAATGGCTATCATCGCGCATTGATTTCTTGTGAGGTCTTTGGCATGACAGCCGAAATGCTCCTGTGCCACTGCCTCTGCGCCATATATGCCGTCGCCCATTTCTATCGTATTCAGATAGACTTCCATGATGCGCTGCTTGTCCCACATGAATTCCATCAAGACTGTGAAGTAGGCTTCCACTCCCTTGCGGAACCATGCCAACTTTCCTGAAGAAGAAGTTGGAAAGAGGAACACGTTTTTCGCCGTCTGCTGACTGATGGTGGAGCCTCCTCGGAAGCGTTCCCCCTCAGCACGCTCTTCCATCACTTTCTGAATGGCATCCCAATCGAAGCCACTGTGGATGAGGAAATTCTGGTCTTCACACGACATGACTGCAAGTGGCAAGTCGGCCGACATCTCCTCAAGCGGCACCCAAGAATGGTGCCATCTGATTTTCTCTCCCCTGCTCACCTGCTCGTATGCCCGAATGAACATCAACGGTGAGGTATATACAGGGATGTAACGGAACATCAACACCTGCAGGACACTGCCCGCCAATAAGACGATGAGCATCCACTTCACTATGTTTCCCAATTTGGAAAAGAACTTCCCCATTGACTGTCGTCTTATTGAGTGTTGCAGGTGCAAGACCCGTGAGCCCTGCACCTGCCACCATCGTATTTATTCTAATGTACCAGCATTAGCTGCGTTAATCATCGCCTCTGAAGCATAGAGATAAATCTCCACACGACGGTTCTGAGCCTTACCTTCCTTGGTAGAGTTGTCGGCTACAGGATTGTTCTCACCATAACCTGTACTGCTCTTAATCTGAGAAGGAGCTGCGCCCTGAGCCAGCATATAAGACTTCACAGCGTCTGCACGGTCTTGGCTGAGTTTGATGTTCTTCTGGAAGCTCTCCTCCACGGTAGAACCCTTGAAACCTGTGTTGTCTGTATAACCCTGGATAGCCACGTCGCAGTCAGGATATACCTTGAGGACGTTGTTGGTGAAATCCTTCAGGTTGTTCATTGCTGTTGGGCTGAGAACAGACTTACCAGATGAGAAGAGGATACCAGAATCGAAGGTCACCTTCACAGCGTCCAAACCATTGCTGTCCTTCACGCCTTCCACCTGAGCATTCTGAACCTGCTCAGCAGCAGCCTTCATCTTGTCCATCTTCTTACCAATCAGGACACCAGCAGCAGTACCCACAGCACCACCAATAGCAGCACCAGCCAATGTACCACCAGCGTTTCTACCAATCAGGTTACCCACCATAGCACCGATACCTGCACCAGCGCCACCACCGATGAGACCACCCTTGGTCGTGTTGTTCATACCACATCCCGAAAGAACAATAAGTGCTGCCATCAGCATGACACTAAACTTAGACTTTTTCATAATTTTGCCTGTTTTTTTAGTTAATATTAAAGTACAAATAAGATTCTGTTCTCAGATGATAAAAAAGTATCATCAAGTGCAAATGTCGAAAATTTTGTTGATATATCCAATCATTCAAGCAAATAAAATTTAAAAATAATGATTTTTTCGCAAATAATCAGTAATTTTGTGGCTTGAAATGAAAATTCATCTATAAAATTGACTGATAAAAAGAAAAAATGGCAACAGAATTGAAGGATCTCACGAAGAGGTCAGAGGATTATTCAAAATGGTATAATGAACTGGTAGTGAAGGCAGAGTTGGCAGAACAGGCTGACGTGAGAGGTTGCATGGTGATTCGTCCCTATGGATACGCTATTTGGGAAAAGATGCAACGTGTGCTCGACGATATGTTCAAGGAAACTGGCGTACAAAACGCTTATTTTCCATTGCTGATTCCAAAGAGTTTCTTGAGTAAGGAAGCAGAACATGTGGAGGGTTTTGCCAAGGAATGTGCTGTGGTTACTCACTACCGTCTGAAAACAAACGAAACACACGACGGCGTGGTGGTGGATCCTGCTGCCAAGCTGGAAGAGGAACTCATTATCCGTCCAACTTCAGAGACGATCATCTGGAACACTTATAAGAACTGGATCAAGTCGTATCGTGACCTCCCCATCCTTTGCAACCAATGGTGTAATGTGATGCGTTGGGAGATGCGTACCCGTCTGTTCCTTCGCACATCCGAGTTCCTTTGGCAAGAGGGTCACACAGCTCATGCCACTCGTGAAGAGGCAGAGGAGCGTGCCAAGCAGATGCTGAAGGTGTATGCCAAGTTCGCAGAGGAATACATGGCAGTACCTGTCATTCAGGGCGTGAAGAGCGAAACAGAGCGTTTTGCAGGTGCGCTTGACACCTACACGATTGAGGCAATGATGCAGGATGGTAAGGCTTTGCAAAGCGGTACGAGCCACTTCCTTGGTCAGAACTTCGGAAAGGCGTTCGATGTACAGTTCCTCAACAAGGATAATCAAGTGGATTATGCTTGGGCTACTTCTTGGGGTGTATCAACTCGTCTGATGGGTGCCCTCATCATGACTCACTCAGATGACAATGGACTCGTTTTGCCTCCAAAGCTGGCTCCGCTGCAGGTGGTCATTGTCCCCATTGGCAAGGGCGACCAGATGGCGATGCTCGACGAGAAGGCAGAGGCAATCGTGAAGAACCTCAAGGCGATGGGCATCAGCGTGAAGTACGACAATGCCGACAACAAGCGTCCAGGTTTCAAGTTTGCCGACTACGAACTGAAGGGAGTGCCTGTACGTCTCGTACTGGGTGCCCGCGACTTGGAGAAGGGACTTGTGGAAGTGATGCGCCGCGACACCTTGGAAAAGGAGAACGTATCCATCGAAGGCATCGAAGACTACATCAAGAATCTCTTGGATGACATCCAGAAGAACATCTATAAGAAAGCCATTGACTATCGTGATGCGCACATCTACGAGTGCGACAACTACGAAGAGTTCAAGGAGCGCATCAAGGACGGTGGCTTCTTCCTCTGCCACTGGGACGGCACAGAAGAGACCGAAGCACGCATCAAGGAAGAGACGCAGGCCACCATCCGTTGTGTACCATTCATGTTCGAACAGACGGAAGGTGTTGACATGGTCAGCGGCAAACCAGCCAAAGCACGCGTGCTGATTGCAAGAGCATATTAAAGATTGCAAGAGCATATTCAGAATGAGGGCACTCCACCTATCCATCGCATTTTTGTGCATCGCTTTAGGGCTATCGGCACAAACGGATTCCACACAGTTCATGAAACAGTTGTGTGCGTTGGATGGTGTCAGTGAAGTAACCCCCATGGAGTCTTCCAAGTTCAAGGAGAAATACCAGCTGAAGGTGGAACAGCAAGTGGATTGGAGAACCTCCTCGAAAGGGACATTCGGAGAGCGTGTTTTCGTAGGATTCAAAGGATTGGACAGACCTACCGTCATCGTGACTGAAGGCTATGCAGCCAGCTATGGCTTGTCTTCTAACTATGAAGAGGAATTGAGCACTCTCTTCGATGCCAATGTCATTCTCTGTGAATACCGATACTTTGCTGAGAGTGTGCCACAACCCACCAACTGGGATTACATGACGGTTGACAATTCCTTAGCGGATTATCATCACATACGCCAAGTGTTTGGTCAGTTGTTCAAGGGCAAATGGATCAGCACAGGCATCAGCAAGGGCGGTCAGACCACCATGTTCTATCGTGCCACCTACCCTGACGACGTGGATGTGAGTGTCAGCTATGTTGCTCCCCTGAACCGTGCAGTGGAGGATGGAAGGCATGAAAAGTTCCTGGCCAAGAAAGTGGGCACTAAAGAGGAGAGGAAGGTGATCGAGCAAGCCATGAAGGAATTCATGAAGAGAAAGCCTAAACTGATGGAACGGTTCCACACTTTCTGCGAGGAGAATAGCTACCACTTCCAACTGTCAGAAGAAGACATCTACGACTATTGTGTGCTGGAGTTTCCCTTCGCCTTATGGCAGTGGGGCACGCCAGTCGAAAAAATTCCTCAGCTCGATGAAGATAACGAGGCATGGTTTAATTGCTTGATGGAGGTGGCAGGTCCCGATAATTTCGCTTATCCATCCCACTATCTGCCATTCGACGT
The DNA here is from genome assembly GCA_017614895.1 of Bacteroidaceae bacterium. GTDB lineage: Bacteria > Bacteroidota > Bacteroidia > Bacteroidales > Bacteroidaceae > Minthosoma. Next base: position 8,509 of record JAGAAZ010000049.1, read on the forward strand.
GCAGGCAAAAAGGGAATTAGGCTATTACGGCTATGCGCTCAAACCCATCAAGAAATGGTCATCGCTGAAGAGCACCAAGGGATATCTGGAGAAAATCTGGTTGCCTGACAGCCTTCAGAAATATGACTTCGACCCGACACTTTACAAGCGTACGGTGAAATATTTGAAAAAGGAAGATCCAACCCACATCTTCATCTATGGAGAGATTGACCCCTGGAGCTCGAGCGGTGTATGCACTTGGCTGAATTGCAAGAAGAAAAAGAATATGCGGGTGTACGTACAACCAAGAGGCAGCCACAAGGCTCGCATCGGCAACATGCCTGATGACATGAAAGAGGAAATCATCCAAAGACTGACAAAATGGCTTAATTAGCGATGCAGGCATTTGTTTTGCTGCTACCACATCGTCAAAAGCATCATTAAGAAACTACAAACGATATTATATTCATTGATGAATTACAAATATTCCGACAGAGTGACACGCATCCTTGGCTATAGCAAGGAAGAGGCATTGAGGCTGAACAACGACTACATTGGACCTGAGCATCTGATGCTGGGATTGATTCGTGATGGAGAGAGCCGAGCCATCGATGTGCTGAGAAGGAAGTTCTACGTGAACATCCCTTCCATTAAGGAAGTGCTGGAGCGTACGGTGAAGGACAATGGGACAGCCCTTCTCTCCACCGACATCACACTCAACAAGCAATCCACCACCATCATGCGTCTTGCTGTGCTGGAGGCACGTCTGCTGAAAAGCAATGAGAGCGATGCAGAACACATGCTGCTTGCCATTCTGAAACAGAATGACAACACAGTGGCACGTGTGCTGAACGATTGCGACGTGACTTATAAGGAACTGTACGATTCATTGACCACTCAAAAGGCTCCGAAGCAACCTCAGAACGACATTGACTTCGACGAAGAGGATGAAGAGGAAGAGGATGCACCTCCACCATCCAGCGGAGAGACTTCTTCTTCCAGTTCCAATGCCAATACGACGACAAAGACCACCAAGAAGGGCAACTCCGACACGCCTGCCATCGACAAGTTCAGTTTCGACTTGACCAAGGCGGCTTCTGAAGGGAAACTCGATCCTGTGGTGGGTCGTGAAGTGGAGATTGAGCGACTCGCGCAAATCCTTTCCAGAAGGAAGAAGAACAATCCCGTGC
>JAGAAZ010000050.1 GCA_017614895.1 Bacteroidaceae bacterium
AGTACATCGTGGATGTGCTGAAGATTGACCCGAAAGACCTCTATGCAACGGTGTTTGAGGGTAGTCCTGAAGAGGGACTTTCCCGTGATGATGAGGCTGCTGGCATCTGGGAGCAGTTCTTGCCAAAGGATCACATCATCAACGGCAACAAGCACGACAACTTCTGGGAGATGGGCGATACGGGTCCTCGCGGTCCTTGTTCGGAGATTCATGTGGACAGCCGTTCTGAGGAAGAGAAGGCGAAGGTGCCTGGTCGTGAATTGGTGAACAAAGATCACCCACAGGTGATTGAGATATGGAACCTCGTGTTCATGCAGTATAACCGTAAGGCTGACGGTTCGCTCGAAGGTCTGCCAGCCAAGGTGATCGATACCGGTATGGGCTTTGAACGTCTGGTGCGCACATTGCAAGGCAAAACCTCGAACTACGACACAGACGTGTTCCAACCCCTCATCAAGGTGTTGGGCGATATGGCAGGTTGCAAGTACGGAGAAGACGAGAAGAAGGACATTGCGATGCGCGTAGTGGTGGATCACCTGCGTGCTATTGCTTTCGCGATTGCCGATGGTCAGCTCCCGTCTAACGCGAAGGCTGGTTATGTGATTCGTCGTATCTTGCGTCGTGCTGTGCGATATGGCTATACCTTCCTCGGACAGAAGGAGGCATTCATCTACAAGCTCGTGCCAACGCTGGTGGACGAGATGGGCGATGCCTTCCCAGAGATTGCCGCTCAGCAGAAGCTGGTAATGAAGGTGATGCAGGAAGAGGAAAGTTCGTTCCTCCGCACTTTGGAGAACGGTATCAAGCTCTTGCAGGGTGTCATCGATGAGACCAAGGCTGCAGGCAAGACGGAGATTGCTGGTGACAAGGCGTTCACGCTTTTCGACACTTTCGGTTTCCCACTCGATTTGACCGAGCTGATCTGTCGCGAACAGGGTCTCACTGTGGACGAGAAGGGCTTCGATGTTTGTATGCAGGAGCAGAAGAATCGTGCCCGTAACGCTGCTGAAGTGAAGTTGGGCGACTGGGTGGTGCTCAGTGATGCAGAGAGTGAGTTCGTGGGCTATGACTATACGGAGCATCCAGCACACATTATTAAATATAGAGAGGTGCAGCAGAAGAAGCGCACAGCCTACGAGGTTATCCTCGACAAGACCCCATTCTATGGAGAGATGGGTGGTGAGGTTGGCGACTCTGGTGTACTCGTCAGCGAGAATGAAGAAATCAAGGTGCTCGATACGAAGAAGGAGAATGGTGTGGCGATTCACATTGTAGATAAGCTCCCAGAACAGCCAGAGGCTGAGTTCATGGCTTGTGTGGATGTGGAACGTCGCAATGCCATCGAAGCCAACCACACTTGTACGCACTTGCTCGATGAGGCATTGCGTGAGGTGCTGGGCACCCATGTGGAGCAGAAGGGTTCACTGGTCACGGCTGAAGGACTCCGTTTCGACTTCTCTCACTTTGAGAAGGTGACACCTGAACAGCTCCGTGAGGTGGAACACATCGTCAATGCCAAGATTCGTGAGGATATTCCATTGAAGGAGTATCGTGACTATCCAATAGAAGAGGCTAAGAAGCTGGGTGCTATCGCTCTGTTTGGCGAGAAGTATGGCGACAAGGTGCGTGTGGTGCAGTTTGGTACCAGCGTAGAGTTCTGTGGTGGTTGCCACGCTCAGAGCACAGGTCGTTTGGGTATGGTGCGCATCACGAGCGAAAGTTCCATCGCTGCTGGTGTACGCCGTATTGAGGCTGTAACTGGCAAGACGGTGGAGGATATGCTTGACAAGATGCAGGACTTCATGACTGACCTGAAGGGCTTGTTCAACAATGCCCCCGACCTCATGTCCACTATCCAGAAAGCTATTGCTGAGAATAAGGAACTGCAGGCACAGGTGGAGCAGTTCAAGGCACAGAAGGCACAGCAGTTGAAGCAAATGCTCATCGAGAAGGCACGTGACGTGAATGGCGTGAAGGTCGTTTCAGGTGTGTTGCCGATGGAGGCTCAGCACGTGAAGGACATCGCCTTCCAGCTCCGCAGCCAGTTCCCAGAGCGCTTGCTCGTGGCTATCGGCAGCGAAGCCGCTGGCAAACCTACATTGACAGTTTCCATTTCCGACGACCTCGTGGCAGAAGGAAAGAACGCTGGTCAGTATGTGCGTGAGGCAGGAAAGCTCATCCAAGGTGGTGGTGGTGGTCAGCCCCACTTCGCTACAGCTGGTGGTAAGAATCCTGACGGTTTGAAGGCTGCAGTCGATAAGATTGTGGAACTGGCACAACTGTAAACCAACGTTTCTTTTTACTTCGGCATGACCTGCTCATTGGACCAGTTGACAAAGAACACTCTCGTCGTGGCTCGTGTGATGGCAGTGTAGAGCCAACGGAAATAGTCGGGAGTGAGGAGCTCTTCGCTCATATACCCTTGATCGATGAAGACGTTGGTCCACTGACCACCTTGTGCTTTGTGGCAGGTGACAGCATAGGCATATTTGATTTGTAAGGCGTTGTAATAAGGATCTTGGCGCAATGCCTTGAGTTTGTCTTGCTTGGAGCGTAGGGTGGGGTCGCCCTCGTAATCCTCCATAATGTTATTATATAATGTGTTCTGCTGCTCCTTGGTGAGGGCAGGTGCTTCAGCTTGGAGGGTGTCGAGCAAGACGGTGACATCCAGTTCGAAGTCTTCATAGTCAGGGAATGACAAGGTGGCATCGGCAAAGGTGAAGCCATAGAAGTTGCGCTCGTTTCGGACACGACGGATGATGGCTGTGTCGCCATTGGCAATGAAGTCGAATGGCACCGTCTCGGCTTCTTCAGGTGTTTTGCCTTCAGTCTTGGCGTTGGCGATGAGTTCAAGTGCGAGTTTCTCTGTCCAATAGTAGTTGTTCTTCGCCACCATCAACATGTCTCCCCCTTCGAGAGGTTCTTCTCGCCAAAGGATTTGGGCACGGATGCCGTTGTTGTAGATGTTGGCACGTTTGTTGCTACGGGTCACGACGATGGTTTCGTCTTCGCCATCACGATGGTAACACGTTTCGAGGGCTTCGATGAGTTCGTTGCCTGGGATGTTTTTGACATCAGGAAATCCACTGAAGCGAATCTTAGGGAAGTTGAAGATGTCCTCCTTTTCAAGCAATGTGCGCAGATGGGTGGCGTTCCAGAGAATGCCAGATGATTCGGTCTGTCGCACCACTTCAGTGAGGGTGTGACTGACGACCTGAAATCCATAGCCTTCCATGTAGTCATCGCTGAGGGCTGGACTCTCATCGTCACCTACGGGTGGCAACTGTGCTGTATCGCCCATGAGAATGAGCCTACAGCCTTTCCCTCCATAGACAAAATGAATGAGATCGTCAAGCAGGCGCCCTGTGCCATAGAGACTGCCCGAAAGATATTCGTCGTTGGCTATCATCGATGCCTCATCGCAGATGAAGAGGAGGTTTTGGCGCATGTTGAAGTTGAGGGTGAAGATGGAATCTTTGTCGATGGACTTCTGACGGTAGATGCGCTTATGGATAGTAAAGGCAGGATGGTCGGCATAGAGAGAAAAGACTTTGGCTGCACGTCCTGTGGGTGCCATGAGCACACACTCTCGTTCGAGCTGTTCCATCGTCTTCACGAGGGCACTGACGAGCGACGTTTTTCCTGTGCCTGCAAAACCACGTAGGATGAACACCGAGTCGGCGTCAGGTGTGAGGATGAACTGACAGAGTGAATCAATGACTTTTGACTGGTCTTCTGTCGGTTTTAGCCCGAAATGATGCAAAATGAGGTCTTTTAGGTAGTCTTTTATCATCTTTTTTCAAAAAAAATCTGAAAGTTGTGGGCGCAATTAAAATTTTTGTACTATTTTTGCAACGAATATAGTGATTATTCATGAACTGGACTATAAGTGAGGCGAAAAACTTGCTTTTGGGACAGCAAAAAAGTGTGTAAACAACAAAAAATTAACAACCATATCATGAAAAAAAGTGTAATTAATGGACTTCTTGTCGTATGTGCATTAGGTCTGGTCGCAGCGTGCTTCTATAGCATCTATAGCGACATTGCCTTTGATGAAGAGAAGGCAGCTCGTGAGAAAATTGTTATTGCTCGTCTGATGGACATCCGTAACGCGGAAGAGCAGTACAAGATGACTTTTGGTGAGTATTGTGGCACCATCGACTCTTTGATTGATTTCGTGAAGAACGGTAAGACCGTCGATAAGATCATCAAGGAGGGCGAGTTGACTGACGACCAGTTGGAAGCAGGTATGACAGAGAGAGAAGCTGTAGCAAAGGGCCTCATCAAGCGTGATACCGTTTGGATGACTGCTGCAGAGAAGTTGGGCATTGCTAATCCTGACTCAATGAAGTACGTGCCAATCGGCCGTCCAGCTGATGGTACATTCTTCGTGGTTCACTCCACTTTCGATCCTTCAGTGTATGACACCATTTACCAGGGTATCATTGAGCTTCGCAAGAAATCTCAGTTCAACATGAAGTCTAATGAGTTCGATATGCTCGTGGAGTTCCGTGCTCGTCTGGAAGACTACATGGATGGCATGAACGAAAAGAAGGTCAAGAGTGTGAAGGCTGATCTGAAGAAGCGCCACAGAAACCGTGCTGAGCTGATGCTCGATAACGAGGACCAGACAGAGGGTGAATGGTACGGACTCCGTATCGGTGACCTTGAGGACACGAACAACAAGATGGCTGGTAACTGGGAATAATTTAGTTGACAGTTGATAGTTGACAATTGATGGCAGAAAATCAGATTAACAATAAAAGTTTGTCCATTCGGGTCTGCTCGAATGGACTTTCTTTTTGTACTTATGCTCCAGGTCAGGCAGAGCCGTTCGAGTATAAGGTGTGGGATGTGAACCACACCATCTCGTTGGCTGCCAATCTGAAGGATGCGTTGATGAATGAGCCGATGCTGAAGCAGGATTATCAGCGAGTGAATGTGCTCATCACTACGCCTCACTTCACCACTGTGCCAGTTGCTGCCTTCAATCGGGAGGATATTCATGCGATATATCAGTTTACCTTCCCGAAGGATAAGCCTCAGCATGTTAGCTACAATGTGTTGAGACGTTCGGGCATTGCCATTGTGTTCGGCTTAGACCGTAGCATCCATCAGTTGCTGCTCGACGATTTTCCAAGGGCACGATTCTATGCTTCTGCCAGTACGTTGATTGAGTTCTTCAGCGAGAAGAGCCTTTTTGGACCGGGCAAGAAGATGTATGTCTATCTGCATGAGAAAGAAATCACCATCTATGCCTTTGAACAGGGGAGGATGCTGTTTGTCAATAACTTCGACTGCACCAGTGTGGCAGATATGCAGTACTACACGTTGAATGTGTGGAAGGAGTTGGGTTTTGACCAAGTGGATGACGCCCTTTTCGTGGTGGGTGATATGGAACAGCGCGCAGTGGATCTTTCAGAGAAGATTAAATATTTCCTGCAGCATGTGGCCGTCATCGACCGAAGTGAAGATTTCAAGGATCGGCTGACGATGGGCAATAGCCTCATCCCCTACGACCTCCAAACCCTCCTCATCTGTGGCTTCTAACCAGCCTCTCACTTCACACCTCTTACCTCATACCTCTTACCTCATACCTCTTACCTCATACCTCTCACCTCACATCATGCGCATCATTCGAGGAAAATACAAAGGTCGCCATGTTCCCACTCCCACGGGTTTCAAGGCACGTCCCACGACAGACTTTGCCAAAGAGGGGCTGTTCAACATCTTGGAGAATGTCTATGTCAATTTTGATGAGGCACCAACAGCCCTTGACCTTTTTGCTGGTACTGGCTCTATTGGTTTGGAGTTGGCATCGCGTGGATGCAGCAAAGTGGTGTCGGTGGAGAAGGACTTCAAGCATTGGCAGTTCTTGATGCGTGTGCAGAAAGAATTGCAGGTGAAGGAATGGCTGCCGTTGAAGGGTGACGTATTTAAATATGTACGCACGTGTAAGGAGCGTTATGATATTATCTTTGCCGATCCTCCTTATGCTTTGGAGAACCTGAAGGAGGTTCCTGATGTGGCTTTGTCGTTGTTGGCAGAAGAGGGATTGCTCATTCTGGAGCATGGAAGCAATGACGATTTCTCAGATCACCCTCGTTTTGTTGATCATCGTAACTATGGAAGTGTGAACTTCTCATTCTTTCAATAACAATTTCAATAACAATAATAAAAAGGCTCGACTGTTTTGTCGAGCCTTTTTCGTGTCCTTTTTGCGTTGAGAACAGAAAGTGATATATAATGTAAGTTTAGTATGCTTGGGTTTGAGTGTGGGGGAAGGCATTATCTCATGCCACGGCCACCACCGCCTCCGAAGCCGCCCATGCCGCCTCCACCGAAGCCGCCCATGCCACCTCCGAAGCCGCCCATGCCGCCTCCGAAGCCACCCATACCGCCACGTGAACTTCTGCTACCGAAGACGTTGAGCTTATAGATGACGTGGATCATACCATAGGAATAGATGGCGTTGTAACGTGAGTCGCTTTGCTGGATAGCCGAGATTTGGCGGCTGATGTTGCTGCGATTCTTCAGAATATCGTTCCACTGGAGTGTGACGGTCAGTGCATTACCCTTGAGGAAAGACATACCTGCCTGTGCGTTCCAAAGCAATTCGTTGGTGTTCATATTGGCAGAGGAGAAACCACGACGGCTGCTCTGGCTGATGTCTGTCGAGAAGGTGAGACCATTGTTGAAGATCAAGTTCATGTCAGCACCATAACTGAAGGTCCAAGTTTCCTGATTACCTGCTGTCGTAACGGAGTTGCGAGAGTTGTTGTAGTTCAAGCTACCGTTGATACCCATCTCGAACCAGTCCTTACGGAAGTCGAAACCGAGATTCTCGTTCACGCCAATGGTGTTCGTGTTGGTCTTGGTACCGCTATCTGATTTACCTGCACCTTGTTGAGCAAGGAAACTAACCTGATGGTTGTAGTTAACGCTTGTGAACGTATTCATCGTGAAGTAGTCGTTTCTGTCAAGTCCCGTGTTGAAACCACCACCCAGATTTCCGCTCCAGTTACCATTGATGTTAAATGGCTTCGTTTCTCTGATACCAGTACCTTCATGATAGATGGTTCGGTTGCTAATGCTGTTGCGTGTGAAGTTTGCGCCTCCCCATACGAAGATACTTTGCTGATGCTCCATGCGGAATGTGTTGAAGTTCAGGTTGATGTTGTGAGTAATTGATGGCTTCAAGCCGGGGTTACCACTTGTCTTGTTCAATTGGTTCGAGTCATCTTCGATGTCCAACAGGTTGGTCATGCTTGGCTGTTGTGTACGAGCACGATAGCTCAAGCGCAGGTTGGTCTGCTGGGTGAAGTTGTAGCGGAAGTCGATATTAGGAGCAAACGAGAATACGCTACGTGTAACTGTTGTATCAGTTTGGAGATATCTATAATCCAATTTACTGCGTTGTGGAAGAAGATCGATACCAGCACTGAAATTGTAATAGTCCGAATTCTTGCGGAAGCTAATAGTGATGGTGTGGTTATAGTTGTTGTATTCAGAATATTGGCTTAATCTCTGAGCCTCCTTACTGATTCTCTTGGCATCACCTGTATAGGCTGTTGTATCTGCTGTGTAGATAGGATAATTTTGAAGCATATAGTCAAAGGCACCCTCCACATTGTAACGATAACTATTGAGAGCATCTCTTAAAGCATCAAATCCAGCTTTTGTAGGATCAATAATTGAGGCTCTTCTGTCTGACATATTGTAACTATAGTCAAATCTGTAAGAGAACTGCAGATAAGTTCTGTCAGCGATAGGTTCTGAATAAGTCAGTTGTGCACCAAAAGACCTGTTTCTTCCTGGGGTGTCGTAGTAACGGTTGTTAGGATCCTGTTGCATCACCGTAGGTGTTTTGGTATTCGTGTTTTTATAATAGTCGGTGTTTGCAGCCGATAATTGTTTGCTTGCAGAACTACCAAAGTTACCTGTAGCACGGAGCGTGATGTTACGTCCATAGTCGTTCAAACGACGGTTAATTTGGAGCTCACCAGCCAGACGCTTATTCTCGCTGTATGTCTGCTGCCTGTTCAAGTTGCTGTTGACAAGGGTGGAGTCGAAGAAAGCAATCAGTTGATCAACATTGAGTCCTTTTTCATATACGTCATAGAGTGGGTCTTCACTCTTGGTATAAGGATCTTCGTTAAAGGTTGCAGATGTGCTGTTGCTGTATCCCTTATTCTTCGTGAAGGTTCCTGATGGACGGAAAATGATGTTGGTCACGGAGTCAGGTGTCCATTCCATACGGAATTGACCGTTCCAGTTGTTGGCACTGCTGCGACTCTGGCTTTCGCTGTTGCTGAATGAACCAGAGGTAGTAACGAAGCTCTTAGTGGCAGACCAGTTTCTTGTGTCATTGCCATTGTATTGATAGCGAACACTACCACCCAATTCCATGTTCTTGGCTTCTGTGGCAAAGTTGAAACCGATGTTCTTCGAGTTGCGAAGGCCACCGCCCATACCGCCACCACCTGCGAAACGGCCACCGCCACCACCGAAGCCCATGTCGCCAGTGTTGTTGGCGCCACCTGTCAGGGTGTATTGGTTGTGATCCACGAAACGGTTGAGGGTGAAACGCTCTGACCAACGGTCTTCAGTACCATAACCTAAGTCGATGTTACCAAACCAACCATTGTTCATACCCTTCTTCACAGTCAGGTCGAGCACGGTCTCATCCTCACCATCGTAAATACCCGTCACACGAGAGAAATCACTCTTGCGGTCGTATGCCTTGAGCTTGTCAATCATATTGGTTGGGATATTCTTCATCGCCATGCTGGCATCATCGAAGAAGAATTCCTTACCATCCACGAGAATCTTGGACACTTTCTTACCGTTGATGGTCACGCCACCGTTCTCATCCACCTGTGCACCAGGCAGTTTCTTTACAAGGTCTTCCAGTACAGAACCTTCTGGCACACGGTAGGCGTCAGCGTTATAAATAACTGAATCGCCGCTCACCTGTACTTTTGCCACACTGGCAGTCACTTCCACATTCTTCATCATCTTGGAATCTGGAATGATGTGCAGATAACCCACGTTGACATTCTTGTCCTTCTTGTCGGTCAAGTCAAGTGGCATCACCTTCGTCTGGAAGCCCACATAAGTAATCTTCAAGGCATATTTGCCAGCCTTCACATTTTTGATGTTGAAACTACCGTCAAAGCCTGTTGCTGCACCAGCAACCATGCTGCTGTCGGGCAAGTTGAGAATGCGGACTGTGGCTGAGATGACAACTTCGTTTGTTTCGTCTTCAAGGATGGTACCCGAAACATTAAATTTGGACTGAGCCATTGCACTGAGTCCCACAAAAGTGAGAAACAAAGCGATGAGTGATTTTTTCATATTGTGATTTTGTTGATTGATTTTTCTTTGGTAATGTACCCAAATTGACTGCAAAGTAAAGAAAAGGTTTAATGGGATTGTGAAAATTTGATTTTTTATGTGTAATTTTGCATCGCTTTTCAATCACACATTTTGTAAATCCATGTTATTCATGAGAAAAATATTGCCTATCTTCCTCCTCTTGCAGTGTGTCTTCACTCTTTCCGTGCATGCACAGTTTGCACGTCTTGAGAAATACCCCAACATACCCAGTCAGTACGATGCGGCATTTGTCGATTATGTGAAAGACTTTGCCAGTGGCGTCGCCAAGTCTTCCTTCGGACAGTATTTCGGACAGATTACGAAAGAGCGTAATGTCTATGGCTTTGGTGCCTACTACACAGACAACGATGGTGTCATTTATGGGCAGTACCGTCTGGGCAACTTTCTCTTCGGCATCAAGATGGGTACACAGATGGCAAAGGTCGGAACCAATGATCACTATATTGTTTACGATCTCACGACAGGCGATCCACTCTACATCATGAAAGATGGTGACAAATATTCTCTCCCTGCCGACTACGAAAAGACCTACCGTTTCGAATCGCTCACTTATCAGAATGGTGATAAGTATGTGGGTGAGACTGTGGACGGCAAGCGTGAAGGTGTAGGTATATACTATTATAATAATGGTAATTACTATTATGGTCGCTACAAGGACAACGAACGTCGCGGCTTTGGTGCTATGTTCTACACCAACAACACTTTGACCATCCAATATTGGAAATCTGAAGACGAGTAAAGTTGACAGTTGAGAGTTGACAATTGACAGTTAATGATACAGACGAATTCTCTGAAAGCTTGGTTTCTTGCTGCTCGTCCCAAGACCCTCACAGGAGCTATTGCCCCTGTCCTTGTGGGCGCTGCCTTCGCTTTCGCAAACTGTCAACAGTCAACTGTCAACTGTCAATTTGTATTATGTCTTCTCTTCGCCATCTTCATGCAGATCAATGCCAACTTGATCAACGACTACTTTGATTTCAAGAGGGGTACCGATCGCGAAGACCGCTTGGGACCTGAACGTGCTTGTGCGCAAGGTTGGATCACGCCTCGTGCGATGCAAGGAGGTATTGCTGTGATGACTTTCCTTTCGTGCCTCGTCGGACTTGCCATCTTGCTTCTTCACTTGCAATGGGAATTGCTCCTTGTCGGCATCTTTTGTGTCCTCTTCTGTTTCCTTTATACCACCCATCTCTCCTATCTCGGTTGGGGTGACGTTCTCGTCCTCGTCTTCTTTGGCTTTGTTCCTGTGGTCTTCACCTACTATGTGATAACAGCTGGTGAGTGGAACATTCCTCTTCTCATCGCCAGCCTCGCAATGGGACTCGCCACCGAAAATCTTCTGATGGTCAACAACTACCGTGATCGCCACCAAGACAAGGTGAGTGGCAAGCGCACCATCATTGTACGTATCATTGAGGCACAAATCAAACAACATGGGGAAGAACTCGGAAGAAAGAAAGGTGAAAAGATTTGCCTCAACCTCTACCTTTGGTTGGGCATCGTTGCCACCCTTCTCGCCTTCACCTCACTCTTCATCTCCACCTTCACCCTCCGTCCTTTCTCCATCATCAACCTCATCTATCTTTTCCTCCATTTCAAAACCTATCGCCAACTCAAGACCCTTGATGGCAAAGCCCTCAACCAAGTTCTTGGCGCCACTGCCCGCAACATCTTCCTCTTCGGTCTCTTTTTGGCTATCAGTGTGCTTCTCCAATAACCCTTCCTTATTTCCCAATAAGCGTCCCTTATTGAGAAAGAACCAGCCTCTGCTGAGAAATACATGCCCCCTGCTTGAAAACATATAGAAGGTGGACACCGGTCGGTATCCACCTTCTTGTATCTGTATTATATGAGGATTACTTTACATACACACTCTTTGTTTTCCACCTTTGTGCTTAGCGTCTGCTGATTCGGGCTTCCTTCGTTACCCTCTCACCAGTCGAGCACTGCACCCCAGATATACGAAAGTTTTACTTAATAAAAACTTTCTTTATCTGTCCGTTAGAGAAACGAATGATGTTTATTCCCTTTTGCAGAGCCGGGAGGAGGCTGCCGCCGATGTCATAGACTGGAACATTGCCATCGATGGTGCCACCCACTGTAATGTCCTTGATGCCAGATGAAACCTTGTAGGTTAAATAGCCTGGGGCTTCTGTCCCGCCATCGATGCGGGCATAGGTGTTGTCAGTGTACGACGAATTGTATTTTGTGCCTTGTCCGCCTACGAGCTTGGTGCAATAGGCAAACATATTGTTGTCAGATGTAACCCTTTTCACATTCCACCCATCACCGGCGTAAATGGTTGTCAGGTTGGAGCAGCCATAGAACATATACTTTATGTCCTTCACGTTGTTGGTTTTGAAGCTGCTTACATCAAGGCTTGTCAGACTGGAGCAACCAGAGAACATATACTTCATGTACGTCACGTCGTCGGTCTTGAAGCCGCTGAGGTCGAGGCTCATAAGGCTGGAGCAGCCATCGAACATACTACTCATGTCCGTCACATTGTCGGTTTTGAAGCAACTGAGGTCGAGGCTCGTCAGGCTGGAGCAACCAGAGAACATACTACTCATGTTTGTCACATTGTCGGTGTTCAGATTTGAAAGACCTTTTATTTCTTTCAAGTTTGGACAACCTTTGAACCACGCACTTGTACTATAAAGCTTACAGTCGGCAAATGAATCGTCGAAGACTGCCGTTTTTGCTGTGACATATGGTGTCTTCCACTTGCCATTATCATAACCGATATTTACTCCATTACGGCTAAGCTTGTCACGGTCATAATAGAATGTGACTGTAAGTCCATCGTCGCTAAGCACAGCATAAGGCTCCTTGATGTAGGTTAAATAGCCTGAGCCATACGTCCCGTCATCGATGCGGGCGTAGGCGTAGTCCGTATGTGACGAATCGTATTTTGTGCCTTGTCCGCCTACA
>JAGAAZ010000051.1 GCA_017614895.1 Bacteroidaceae bacterium
AGTATGCTGAGGAACTCGTGAAGAAGATGCAGAAGAGCGGCGCTAAGGCTTACCTCGTGAACACTGGTTGGAACGGTACTGGCAAGCGTATCTCTATTCCAGATACTCGTGGTATCATCGACGCTATCCTCGATGGTTCTATCCTCAAGGCTGAGACTAAGAAGATCCCATTCTTCGACTTCGAGGTTCCAACATCTCTGCCAAACGTGAACCCAGCTATCCTCGACCCACGCGACACTTATGCTGACGTTGCTACTTGGGAAGAGAAGGCTAAGGATCTCGCTGGCCGCTTCATCAAGAACTTCAACAAGTACACCACTAACGAAGCTGGTAAGGCACTTGTTGCTGCTGGTCCAAAGCTCTAATATAAACAAACAATATAAGAAAAGTGGCATCCGATACAATTCGGGTGTCACTTTTTTTGTATCTTTGCAACCAGAAACAAAACAACAAATGGCAAAACAAAAGTTTTATGTAGTGTGGAACGGAGCCGAAGATGGGGTCTATACCTCATGGGAAGCCTGCAAGGAAGCCGTAGAAGGCTTCTCTGGCGCTAAGTATCAGGCTTTCAAGACGGAAGAGGAAGCGGAAGAAGCTTTTGAGATGGGGTATGAGAGATATAAGGAGCAAGGAGCAGGGGGCGAGGAGCGAGGAGCAAGGAGCAAGGAGCAAGGAGCAAGGGGCGAGGAGCAAGAGAACACTCAGCAATCCTCATGCCCCTCGCCCCTTGCCCCTTGCCCAGCCATCAACGAGGCCATTGCTGTAGATGCTGCTTGTTCTGGTAACCCAGGCAAGATGGAGTATCGAGGGGTGTATCTGCGTACAGGTAAGGAGATTTTCCACTATGGTCCTGTGTGGGGAACGAACAACATTGGGGAGTTCTTGGCGATTGTGCATGGGTTGGCACTACTGAAGCAGAAGGGGTTGCACACGATGCCCATCTACAGCGACAGCGTGAATGCCCAACTGTGGGTGCAGCGAAAGAAGTGCAAGACCACTTTGGAGCGAAACGAAAAGAGCGAAGCATTGTACCAACTCATCGAACGGGCAGAGAATTGGCTGAAGAATAATGCCTACCAGAATCCCATCATCAAGTGGCCAACGGAAGAATGGGGAGAAATCCCTGCCGACTTTGGGCGAAAGCATTAAAAAAATCTTAACTCCTACTTCTATCTCATAACTTTTCACTAAATTTGCAAGGAAATCCAAAACTATACATATCTAATATATGGGAAAGGTTCTTATCATTGGTGCAGGAGGCGTTGCCTCTGTAGCTGCACATAAGGTCGCTCAGAACAGCGACGTGTTTACGGACATCATGATTGCCAGCCGCACAGAGTCAAAGTGCAAGGCTTTGGCAAAGGCGATAGAAGACAAGGGCTTGGTGCCTGCGGGCAGTATTAAGACTGCACACGTGGATGCTGACAATGTGCCTGAATTGGTGGCATTGTTCAACAGCTACAAGCCCGACCTTGTCATGAACTTGGCGCTGCCTTATCAGGACTTGACCATCATGGAGGCCTGTCTGCAGAGTGGTGTAAGCTACCTTGATACGGCGAACTATGAGCCAAAGGACGAAGCTCACTTCGAATACTCTTGGCAGTGGGCATTCAAGGAGCGTTTCGAGCAGGCTGGCTTAACGGCTATCCTCGGTTGTGGCTTCGACCCAGGTGTGACCAGCATCTATACGGCTTACGCTGCGAAGCACCACTTCGATGAGATTCAGTACTTGGACATCGTTGACTGCAATGCAGGTGATCACCACAAGGCATTCGCCACAAACTTCAACCCTGAAATCAACATCCGTGAGATTACCCAGAAGGGACTCTATTGGGAAGATGGCAAGTGGGTGGAGACAGCACCATTGGAGATTCACAAGCCTCTCAACTATCCTGAGATTGGTCCAAAGGAGTCATACCTGCTCCACCACGAAGAGATTGAGTCGTTGGTGAAGAACTACCCGACCATCAAGCGTGCCCGTTTCTGGATGACGTTTGGTGAGCAGTATCTGAAGCATTTGGATGTGATTCAGAATATTGGCATGAGCCGTATCGATGAGATTGAATATACAGCAGAGGCAGCTGATGGCAGCGGTCCTGTGAAGGTGAAGATTGTGCCTTTGCAGTTCTTGAAGGCAGTGTTGCCCAACCCACAAGACCTGGGTGAGAATTACGAGGGACAGACGAGCATCGGTTGTCGCATCCGAGGCATCAAGGACGGCAAGGAGCGCACTTACTACGTCTATAACAACTGTTCCCATCGTGCTGCCTACGAAGAGACGGGTATGCAGGGTGTAAGCTACACAACTGGTGTACCAGCCATGATTGGTGCGATGATGTTCATGAAGGGCATTTGGAAGCGTCCAGGTGTGTGGAACGTTGAGGAGTTCGACCCAGACCCATTCATGGAGCAACTCAACAAGCAAGGATTGCCTTGGCACGAGATTTTTGACGGAGATTTGGAGCTTTAGGAGCAAGGGGCGAGGGGCAAGGAGCAAGAGAATAGTGAAACTAAATGATATATTGTATGAGTGACTTTTTCTATCGAAAACTGCTTGTTTATCAACAGGCACTTTTACAAGTAAAAGAAGTATATACTCTTACGAAGAAGTTTCCAGCTCATGAACAATATGGTTTATCTGATCAGATAAGAAGAGCTGTTATCTCCATTCCATCGAACATTGCAGAGGGAATGGGAAGAACCTCCATCAAAGAAAAAATTCACTTTTTGGAGATTGCTAATGGTTCATTGACTGAGACCATGTGTCAACTTGAAATTGCTCAACTTCTCGAATACATTTCAAATGATGAACTAAACTCTAACGAAGAGCGTTTAACAGAAATCTCTCGCTTATTGAATGGATTGAAAAAATCTCTCGAAGATAAAATGAATAATAATTAATAAACAGACGGGAAAAGAGGATGGAGCAGAAATCTCTTGCCCCATGCCCCTTGCCCCTAAATTCTAAATTTATGGCAAAAGAAAAGAAGGAAGAGGCGAACTTGACGCCTCAGCAGCAGAAGATGAAGGCGCTTCAGGCTGCGATGGAGAAGATAGAGAAGAGCTTTGGTAAGGGTGCCATCATGAAGATGGGTGAGGAGAACATTGAACATATTGATGTGATTCCTTCTGGCTCTATTGGCCTGAATGCCGCACTGGGTGTCGGAGGCTATCCCAAGGGACGCATCATCGAGATTTTTGGTCCTGAATCATCAGGTAAGACCACATTGGCCATTCATGCCATCGCTGAATGCCAAAAGACGGGTGGCGTAGCTGCTTTCATTGATGCAGAGCATGCTTTCGACCGCTTCTATGCAGAAAAACTGGGCGTGAATATCAACGACCTCCTTATCAGCCAGCCAGACAATGGTGAACAGGCTTTGGAGATTGCCGACCAGCTCATCCGTTCAAGTGCAGTGGATATTATTGTGATTGACTCTGTTGCAGCCCTTACACCAAAGGCAGAGATTGAGGGTGACATGGGCGACAGCAAAGTAGGACTTCATGCGCGCTTGATGAGCCAAGCACTCCGTAAGCTCACGGGCACCATCAACAAGACCAACACCACCTGCATCTTCATCAACCAGCTGCGTGAAAAGATTGGCGTGATGTTTGGCAATCCCGAAACCACTACAGGTGGTAATGCCTTGAAGTTCTATGCCAGTGTGCGCATTGACGTACGCAAGAGCACACCCATCAAGAACGGTGACGAAATTCTCGGCAACCTGACCAAGGTGAAGATTGTGAAGAACAAGGTGGCTCCTCCATTCCGTCGTTGCGAATTCGACATCATGTATGGCGAGGGCATCAGCAAGAGCGGAGAATTGGTTGACCTTGGTGTGGATACAGGCATCCTCAAGAAGAGTGGTAGCTGGTTCAGTTACGGAGAAACCCGTCTGGCACAAGGTCGCGATGCTACCAAGCAACTGATGATTGATAACCCCGAATTGGCAGAGGAGATTGAGCAGAAGATTATGGAGAAAATTTCGGGTACTGACTTTGTACCTTCTTCTAAGGAAGATAAAACAGAGGAATAGAGACGCAACAAGAAATGAAATAGTAAAGGGGCTTCAACGCCCCTTTACTATTTTCTTTATCTCATTCAGTTTATTGAGCGCCTCCAATGGTGTTAGGCTGTTGATGTCGAGATTCACAATCTCATCACGAATCTGACAGAGTACGGGGTCATCCAACTGGAAGAAACTCAGCTGCATTCCGCTCTTGCTCACCGTCTGGATACTTTCTGTCTTTGGACGGCTGATACCATCGCCCGAGTTGTTCGCCTCCAATTCCTTCAGCACCTGCTCGGCTCGTGTCACCACATTCGGAGCCATACCTGCGATTTTCGCCACATGAATACCGAATGAGTGTTCACTACCACCTGGCAGAAGTTTCCTCATGAAGATGACCCGTCCGTTCACTTCCTTCACACTCACATTGAAGTTCTTCACCCTCGGCAACATCTTCTCCATCTCGTTCAGTTCGTGGTAGTGGGTGGCAAAAAGCGTCCTCGCATGAGCCTTGGCATTCTCGTGGATATGCTCCACAATCGCCCAGGCAATCGAGATACCATCATAGGTGGAGGTGCCACGTCCGAGCTCATCGAAGAGAACCAGCGACCGTGCACTCAGATTGTTCAGGATGCTGGCCGCCTCGTTCATCTCCACCATGAACGTTGATTCGCCTACTGAGATATTGTCCGAAGCTCCCACACGGGTGAAAATCTTGTCTGTCAATCCTATTCTCGCACTATCAGCAGGTACGAAACTTCCTATCTGTGCCAAGATGGTGATCAGCGCTGTCTGGCGTAAGAGAGCCGACTTACCTGCCATATTCGGACCTGTCAGGATGATGATCTGCTGCTTGTCCGAATCGAGATAGAGATCATTCGCCACATACTCCTCACCCACAGGCATCTGCCGTTCAATCACAGGATGCCGTCCTTGCTTGATGTCAATAATCAGACTCTCATCCACTACAGGACGATTGTAACGATACTCCTTCGCTGCCATCGCAAACGACAGCAGGCAATCCATCTGCCCAATCAAATGAGCATCCGTCTGAATCTGCGGAATATAATTTGCTGCATCCGTCACCAGTTCATTGAACAGCCTCATCTCCAAACTCAATATCTTCTCCTCTGCACCCAAAATCTTCTCCTCATATTCCTTCAACACCTGCGTGATGTAGCGTTCTGCCTGTGTCAACGTCTGCTTACGAATCCAGTCTTGAGGCACCATATCCTTGTAGGTGTTCCTCACCTCCATATAGTAGCCAAACACATTATTGAAGCCTATCTTCAGGCTTTGAATGCCCGTCGCCTCAATCTCCCTTTGCTGAATTTGCAAGAGATAATCCTTACCAGAATAGGCAATCCGACGCAATTCATCCAATTCACTATTCACCCCATCGGCTATCACACCACCCTTGTTCAGCATCACAGGTGGCGATGGATTCAGTTCCTTCTCTATTCTGTCACGCAAGGCGATGCAGGCATCCAATTGTTCACCCATCCGTCTCAAACTCTCGCTGTCTGCCTCCAAGCAGAGGTTCTTGATGGGTTCTATCGCTTTCAATGCCAGCATCAGCTGCACCATCTCACGTGGATTCACTCGTCCCACAGCCACTTTGCTGGCAATGCGCTCCAAATCACCAATCTGATGCAACAGTTCCTCGATGGTATCTCTCAGTTCTGGTTCCTTAAAGAAGTACTCCACCACATTCTGACGCTCCACAATCGGCTTCACCTCCTTCAATGGGAACACCACCCATCTCCTCAACATACGCGCACCCATCGGGCTGACCGTCTTGTCGATAACCGACAAAAGACTGTTGCCCCCTTCGTTCATCGTGCCCAACAATTCAAGGCTTCTCACTGTGAACTTATCCATCCTCACATAACGGTTCTCCTCTATCTGCCGGATGCTTCGGATGTGAGAGATGTGGGTGTGCAACGTCTGTTCCAGATAGTACAGTACTGCACCTGCTGCCACGATGCCATTCTTCAGATGCTCCACCCCATAACCCTTCAGGTTCTTCGTTCCAAAGTGCGAAAGCAACTTCTTTTTCGCTGCATCGTCCGTATAAACCCAATCGTCCAGTTCGTAAGTAAAGAACTTATTGCCGAAGTTCCCCTCAAACATCGGACGTTTACCTCGTTCAAACAACACCTCCTTGGGTGAAAAGTTCGTCAAGAGCTTATCTACATAATCCGTTGTACCCTCTGCACACAGGAACTCGCCCGTCGAGATGTCCAACAACGCTACGCCACATGCTGTCTTTCCCAGATGCACCGATGCCAAGAAATTGTTCTCCTTCACACTCAGCACATTGTCCGTCAACGCCACACCAGGAGTCACCAGTTCTGTGATGCCTCGCTTCACCAACTTCTTTGCCAGCTTCGGGTCTTCCAACTGGTCACAAATCGCCACACGCTTACCCGCCCTAACGAGTTTCGGCAAATACGAATCCAGCGCATGATAAGGGAACCCCGCCATCGCCGTACCACTTGCCGACGTACCAGCCACACTGCTGCGTTTTGTCAGCGTGATACCCAAGATCTCAGCTGCCACACTTGCATCCTCATTGTATGTCTCATAGAAGTCGCCACAACGAAACAGCAACAAAGCATCGGGATGCTTCGCCTTAAAATCATAAAACTGCCTCATCATTGGCGTCAATTCTTCTTTCTTTGCCATAAAGTCTTCAAAACTGTTTTTACAAAAGTATCTTGCTTGTTAAAAAACATCGTCCTTACAAGGCATTGCCTGCATCTTCTTCTTCGTCATAAACATCGTAATTGTCATCAGAAACGACTTGAAGCAAGCAGTTGATTTGAAATTTCATCACCTCTATCTGAGGTTGGATATATATTTTCTTTTTCATAAGCTATTCCTGTACGAATTATTACTTAACGTAAACCATTTTCCCTCCAACAAGGTTTATGCCTCTTTGTAGTGTCTCCAAACGTTGTCCATTGAGGTTGTAGATGTCAGTAGGTTCTTCTAACTGGTCATCAATCTCCAGAATAGCCGTGGGTTCACTATTTTCTTCATCATCAAATACCATTCTGAATTTTGCTGCCGAAGAGGCATTAGGAATCTGCAGGTATGCCTTATTAGCACCCAATGTAGTGTTTTCTTTTATTGGATAGAATCCAACATTACCATTTTTCTTGGCAAGGATAAAATTAGTGTATTCACCCTCCACTTTTTTCATGACAGTAGGAGTCTCCACACCTTTCAGCATATTGACAATAACTTCATTCCCTTCACCCACAGGAATCGCATACGTTCCTGCTTCACCTTTCACAATAATACCAGTATTGGCAGGGACTTCTGTCACACGACTCAATGTCACTTTTCCTGTAGCAGACGTAAAGGTTGAAACTATATAAGCATTCATCTTCTTTTCCTCTGAGAAATCCAATGCTTTCGAACTGTAATAAGTGCCAACACCAAGATCCCCGAGGGTAATAGAAACTGTTTCTCTGGAATCAAGTAACATAATGCTACGGAACTCCTCTATTTGCTCCATAGAGATGCCTACTTCCTTCGTCCAATAGGTGTCGAACTTATCACGAAGCGTTTCGCCTTCATATTCCTGGATCTTCTTAATCAATTTTAGATGGTCGCCATATCCATCTGTTCCACCTTTTGGACGGTTTCCCGCAAATGAGAGCGAGGTCAACTCATATTCCAAGTCCATCTGCTCCTGCGAGAGTCCAAGAAGACCTTGAAGCAAAACCGCCGTCAGTCCCGTACGGTCGGCACCCCATACACAATGGAAGTAAACAGCCTTACCTTCACGAATGTGGTTGAGAATAAAATTGAACCATCCTTTGAAGCGATTCTTCGAGGTTGCATTAGTGAGGTTCTCGACCTTACTGTCCTGACAACCCTCACTGAAGAAGTAATCGTCATTATCAAATCCAAAGGCACATATACCAACCTCTCCATTACCACTATCGTAGCGGTTGTCACTACGCAGGTCAACTTCTGCCCCTATACCAAGGTCAATGAGTGTCTGACGGTCTTCTGCCACGGATGAGTGTTGTCCATTAGCCTCACCACCACGATAAATCAATCCGTAGCGAACCTGCTTGCCTCCCTGAACACTCCAACCGCCAAGGTCGCGTATGTTGCTGATACTTGGTGTATAAATCATACGAACAGGTCCTTCAACCAAGAACATACCCTGACTCAGAACTTCACTGCCAGCCTCTACCTTATAATGATAGGTATTACCTGGGATTAGGTTCGGCATATAAGCCATATCCGAACCATCGAGCACCATGCGGCTTTGTGCATCACTGAAGTCACTCTTCAGACCGAACTTTACGACTGCGTTCTTCACTTTCGCTGCCGGTACTGGCACACCGATGTTGTGCGGGATATCAAGACGTGGAGGTGCTGGCTTGAAGTAGTTTCCAATAACTGATGTTGCATAAGGGTCAGAATAATCTGTATTCTCCAAGAACTGACGGGCACGGAAGTTCTCAAGGTTAGCCGAGAAGTTCATGTTCTTCTCGTTGACGTATTCGAACTCATTGAAGCGGAATGCCTCGTACTCATACTCATCGATTGCAGTTGTCTTCCAAGAGAATGTACCAGGCTTGCGATAAACGACTCCACCGTCCCACATCACAGGAATCTGGTCGGGCTGAGCAGCTGAGATATAGGTTGGCTCGTCAACGACAATCTCGTTGATATCCTCATCTGTCACAACATAACAAGGAACGTTTGCACTGACGTGGTCAACTGGACAAAGCACAGCCTTCTGATTCTCCACGTCGAGCGAACCAATAGCATATACGGCCTTGAACTTCGATGCAGGAATGTCGCAAGGAACAGCCAATGGAGTCAGTTCGTTTGCATTGAAATGCTTCTGCAGCACGACACCTGCGTATGTGTCGTCAGAGAGAGTGGTGCTCTCGGTAATGGTGACGGGAGCAGGAGTTCCATAGTAAAGACGGAAATTGTCGATGGCAATCCATGCATCAGCAGGAGCACCCGATGCCAAATTGATACCAATAGTGAGGTCTCCGTCGTCATGATGAGCTGTCATCTCGTTCCAATAGTGACCATGATCTATGGCCTGCTTGGCAATATCTGGAGTTCTATTTGTAGAAGATCCTCCCCACTGATTACTGGCAATAGTGTGGCTATGAGGGAAACCACGTCCGCTAACAATAGCATATACATCTGCCGATTTATTGCTCTTACATGTCAGCATATAACATCCATCAGAGAAAATACTTTTCAGTGGCTGGGCATTGGTTGAGGCATCCACATAGATACCTGCCTTCACCACATCCAACCCACGCTCATAGTTGGCCAATGCCTGCTTCCATTCTCCATTGCGATAGAATCCCTGCACTTTTACGGTGTAATCACCAGCAGGCATATTTTCTATGACCTGATAGATACTGACCGCATTATTCACGTTATAGCATTCTGCGACGCCGCTCTTGTTACTCACCGTGAAAGAGTTGTTGTTAGTAACCGTCCAATCATTAATAGTAGTAGTGCTATTCCACCAGCCACCACTAGTAGTCACGTTGGTAAACGATGGGTTTTTCACGAAGCTTGTGATATCATACTGACCGGATTTGGCAGGAATGCTCTTCATCAGTGTGAAAAGTGCTGTACGCAATGCTGCTTTTGCATTGGTAATGTCGCTTTCCGACATGGTACCTACTTGAGCCTTGTATGAATCAACGATAGCATAATACGAGCTTGGGTCGGACGACTGTTCGGCAATCTCATTATAGAGGTCGAACTGCTCTGCATTCGATTGGGCAGTCACATGCATAGAAACCATTACCATCAGAGAGGTAATGAACCATTTAATTGTCTTTTTCATATCAGTCATTTTTAGTTAGTAACAATGTGATGAAAAAAGAGCTTCACACGATGCATCTTCTGTTTCAGAGAGCAAAAATACACATTTTTTACTATTTAACCATTTATTATCAGCTATTTTCTTTGCAAATCCCCCCCAAATAAAGCCGAGAAGCCCTAATAAACGTTTAATTTAACTTTTTTAAGCGGCACCTTTTCTCTTTATATGTATTTTTCTTGCTAATTTTGCAGCCGATTCTATAAAGGAAAGTTATGTGGTTGTATGGTCATAAGGTTTTACGGTTCCTGATGCTGTTGGCTATCCTGATGATGGTAAGCCCCTTGTGTCAGGCTCAGGAAGTGGTTGCCAACCACGAGACCGACCGTGCTATGACTGGCGAACCTATCTTCTCCCACGGCATGTACTACACCGGTATGGTCAACTACGAGGGCGAGATGATACCCAGCTTCCTCTTTGCCGAATACTATGTGTTTGGGAAGCTCGTCTTCAAGAACAAAGCCCAAGCCAAGAAATACTATAAGATAGCCAACAACATCAAGAAGGTCTATCCCATCGCCTGCGAAATTCGCCAAACTGTCGATAAGACCATTGCTCACATGGACTCCCTCCCCACCAAGAAGGAGAAGGATGCCTATCTGAAACAGCAGGAGAAAGAGCTCAAGGCCATTTATTATCCGAAACTCAAGAAACTGACTTTCGCCCAGGGCAAACTCCTCATCAAACTCATTGACCGCCAGTGCGAAATGACGGGTTACGACCTCATCAAGAAATACATGGGTTCTTTCAAGGCAGGCTTCTATAATGCTTTCGCCTCTATCTTCGGAGCGAGCCTCAAGAAAGAATACGATCCCGATGTGGATGACCGATTGACAGAACGAGCTATTCTGCTGATTGAATCAGGACAAATGTGATGAAGAGTTGACAATTGACAGTTGATAATTGACAGTTTTATGAAGAATCGGAAACTGAAGATTACAGAGATGGGACGCATGAACGTGGAAGAGTTCAAGGCGTCAAAAAAAATGCCCCTCATCATCGTGCTTGACGATGTGAGGAGCATGTACAATGTGGGTAGCGTATTTCGTACTGCCGATGCCTTCCGTGTCGAAGCCATCTATCTTTGTGGCATCACGGCTCAACCACCCCATCCAGAAATTCACAAGACCGCTCTCGGAGCCGAAGACACTGTCGCTTGGCAACATTTCCCCACTGCCCTCGAAGCTGTTGAGTCACTAAAACAAAAGGGCTACATAGTCTATTCCATCGAGCAATGCGAAGGTTCCACAATGCTCTCATCCCTCAACTCTCAAATTCTCTCCCCTAAACAGGGGAGTTGGAAGGGTCTCAACTCCAAATACGCCCTCATCTTTGGCAACGAAGTCAAGGGTGTCCATCAAGAAGTAGTCGATGCCTCCGATGGTTGCATTGAGATTCCCCAATTTGGCACCAAACACTCCCTCAATGTCAGCACCACTGCTGGCATCGTCATCTGGGAGTTTGCCACAAGATTTTTTGCATAAATTCTTCTGTTTACATCCTCTCTGGCATTTCGATGCCTAAAAGTCCCATGCCAAGGCTGATGACTTTGCTGGTGGCTTTGGCAAGAGAAAGACGGAACAGCTTGAGGTCTTCGTCCTGTTCGCCAAGGATAGTGAAGTCGTGGTAGAACTGGTTGAACGCCTTCGTAAGTTCGTAGCAGTAGTTGCAGATGCCAGAAGGACTGTAGTCGGTGCCTGCCTGACGAACAGCTGCTGGGAACTGGTTGAGCTTCTGGATAAGCTCGGTTTCCTTAGTTGACAGTTGACAGTTGACAGTTGACAGTTCTGTAGGAATATCGATGCCCTGCTCCTTTGCCTTGCGGAGGATGGACGCGATGCGGGCATAGGTGTACTGGATGAAAGGACCTGTGTTACCGTTGAAGTCAATAGATTCTTCAGGATTGAAGAGCATATTCTTACGGGCATCCACCTTGAGGATGAAGTACTTGAGTGCACCCAAACCCACCTTACGAGCCACTTCACGGGCTTCCTCTTCAGGCATAGCGGTTTGCTTCACACGTTCCTTGCTGGCCTCGTAAGCATCGGCAATCATCGTTTCCATCAGATCATCGGCATCCACCACAGTACCTTCACGACTCTTCATCTTGCCGTTGGGGAGTTCCACCATACCATAAGAGAAGTGAACGAGATCCTTGCCCCACTTGAAACCAAGCTTATCGAGAAGGATGGAAAGCACCTGGAAGTGGTAGTTCTGTTCATTGCCCACCACATAGATCATCTTGTCGATAGGGAAGTCCTGGAAACGGAGTTTAGCAGTACCGATATCCTGAGTCATATAGACAGAAGTACCATCAGAACGAAGAAGGAGCTTCTCATCGAGACCTTCGGCTGTGAGGTCTGCCCACACAGAGCCATCCTCACGACGATAGAAAAGACCCTTCTCAAGACCTTCCACCACCTTCTCCTTTCCTTCGAGGTAGGTGTCTGATTCGTAGTATATCTTATCGAAGCTCACACCCATCATTTTGTAGGTTTCATCGAAACCTGCATACACCCATTCGTTCATCTTCTTCCAAAGAGCACGCACTTCAGGGTCGTTCTTTTCCCACTTCACCAACATTTCATGCGCTTCCTTGATGAGTGGCGCTTCCTGCTTTGCCTTCTCCTCATCCATACCCTGCGCCACGAGCTGCTTCACTTCCTCACGATAGTGCTTGTCGAACGCCACGTAGTAGTCACCAATGAGGTGGTCACCCTTCTTGCCAGAAGATTCAGGTGTCTCACCATTACCCCACTTGAGCCATGCGAGCATAGACTTGCAGATGTGGATGCCTCGGTCGTTGACAATGTTGGTTTTCACCACCTTATTGCCGTTTGCCTCGACAATACGTGCCAGAGCAGAACCCAGAAGGTTGTTGCGCACGTGTCCGAGGTGAAGAGGTTTATTGGTGTTGGGCGATGAATATTCTATCATCACCAGCGGACTCTGGTCGGTGACAGAGGTAAAGCCAAACTTCTCGTCAGCATTGATGCTGTTGAGCAGGGTGATCCATGGGGCATCGCTGATGACAAGGTTGAGGAAACCCTTCACCACATTGTACTTAGCGACTACATCCCCCACTTTCTCCACGAGGTATTTTCCTATCTCTTCACCTACCATTTCAGGGCTCTTGCGAGCAGCTTTCACGAAGGGGAACACCACTACCGTGAGGTGCCCTTCAAATTCATCACGAGTCTTCTGCAACTGCACCTGCTGAGCGGTTGCCTCCACACCGTACAGGGACTTGACCGCCTCCTGCACACCTGCTATCAGTTTCTCTTCTATTGTCATAAGGATCAAAATTTTGTGCAAAGGTACGATTAAGTGAGCGAAATACCAAATTAATTTGAGTATTTCAGAACGTGAGTACCTTCGGCGAAGCCAACGGTAGTGCAAATCGAGCGAAATACCAAATTAATTTGAGCATTTCCGAGATGCAGCCTACCTTCGGCGAAGCCAACGGTACAAAA
>JAGAAZ010000052.1 GCA_017614895.1 Bacteroidaceae bacterium
AACTTTTGGTCTCACCATGAAGGTGAATGACAAGGATGACGTGAAAGATTTCCTCCTGCTACTCAACAAGCAGGGTATGGCTTCCAAGCCTCAAGAAAAGAACGAACGGATGTGCGGCACCTTGTTGGATGACTTTGCTTATACGTATGATGGCACCACCTTCCTCTTGCTGGCATCGATGAATAAGGCTGGTGGCTCTAAGATGAGCAAGTTGGCGCAGCAGTTGATGGAATTGGATGAGCAGGACAGCTTTGTGAGCACAGATGGTTTTGAGCGATTGGAAGATGAAGACAAAGATGTGTCTGCCTACATGAACTTTGCCCTTCTCCCGACGGACATCTTGGGATTTTTGGCAGAATGGTTACCTAAGTCTGTGTACAAGGACATTTTTGGTTTGGCAAGCCTGAATTTCGAGAAAGGTTCAGCACAGTTCACTGCTAAGATGTTTGCCAAGACAGATGCGGCACAGAAGGTGATTGATGAGGCTAACGAACATCTGGAAAAGATTAGTGGACGCTATCTCGACAAAGTTTCTGATGATGCTGCAATGTGGCTGGGCGCTGGTGTGAAAGGTGATTGGCTGCTTGGAAAGATCAAGGAGAACAAGAATTTGAACAGCATGTTGTTTGCCCTAGAACGTGCAGTTGACATTGAACAGATGTTTCGTGCAGTGGATGGTGATGTGTCGATGGAACTTTCTTCTTTCAATGGCGAGACGAATGAAACAGATTATGTGACATACGCGACCTTGAAGGACAAGAAGTTCTTGGACGATGTGGATGATTGGAAAGAGAGCCAGAAGGAGTATGGCATTGTGATGAAGAGTCAGGGCAACAATCAGTATGCGCTTACGATGGATGGTCAGACCTTCAATTGGGGCGTGGATGGTGATGACCTTTATATCGGTACACCTTTAGCACTGGGACACTCGAAGAAATCCACAGGTGCCTTGCTGAAAGATTACAAGGATGAAATCAAGGACAGCCGCATGTTCATCTATCTGAATCTGGCTGCGATGGGAAAGCAGAGTAATGGGATAAGTAGCATGGGCTTGGCACTCCAGTCATTGAGCAATGCCTTGAAAGCCATCACTATGAAGTTGGTGTCGGTGGATGAACTGAGCTTGACGGTGGAGTCGAACAACAAGGACGAGAACTTCTTGAAAATCTTACTATTCAATTTATAATGGACAAGATACAACTGATTCATACATTGCCTAATGTGTTCCAGAGTCGCACAGTCATCGTGAGCGACATCTGGAATCAGGACGTGACCTTCGAGAAGGGCAAACTGTATTTGGTGGAGGCTAATTCGGGAACAGGCAAGTCGTCGTTGTGCAGCTATATTTACGGTTATCGTCATGACTATCAGGGACAGATACTTTTCGATGGGGAAGATATCAGTGGATATGCTGTGGCAAAATGGACGAACATCCGCAAGAAGCATTTTGCTCTGTTGTGGCAGGAACTGCGTATGTTCCCCGAACTGACAGCTTGGGAGAATGTGGAAATCAAGAATAAATTGACGGGCTATCAAAAGAAAAAGCAGATTCTCGAGTGGTTCGACATGTTGGGCATCACCGACAAATTGGATGCCAAGATGGGTAGGATGTCGTTTGGACAGCAGCAGCGTGTGGCATTGATTCGTTCCTTGTGCCAGCCATTCGATTTCCTGTTTGTGGATGAACCCATCAGTCACCTCGACGACACGAATGCTGAAATCATGGGACGCATCATGACGGAAGAAGCTAAGAAGCAGGGGGCGGGTATCATCGCCACCAGTATTGGCAAGCATATTAATCTGGAGTATGAAAGAGTGTTTAACCTCTAAAACGTGATGAAGATGAAATTAGTTTGGAAACTTTTACGTCAGCACATCAGCATACCCCAGTTCGTGGGGTTCTTCTTTGCCAACTTGGTGGGCGTGGTTATCATCCTGCTGGGTGTGCAGTTCTACAATGACTATAAGGCATTGGATCAGGAAGACAGCTTCATGAAGGCTGACTATCTGATTGTGAACAAGAAGATTGGCACTTTGTCAGGATTGACGGGTGCGAGCAATACGTTCAGCAAGGATGAGATAGAGGAACTGGGAAACGAGGACTTTGTTGAGCGCATAGGTGCTTTCACACCCAGTTCGTTCAGCGTGAAGGCACGTTTCGATGTGGAGGGTTTTGTGAATTTCTCCACGGAGATGTTCTTCGAGAGCGTGCCCGATGAATTTGTCGATGTGAAGAGCGATGCGTGGGACTATCAAGAGGGAAGTGGCGAGATTCCTATCATCTTGCCCAAGAACTACCTTGACCTTTATAACTTTGGTTATGCGCAGGGAAAGGGACTCCCTAAATTGACGGAGGGCATTTTGGGGGCGATGAAGCTGAACATCCAGATTGAAGGCAATGGAAATCGTGACAGTTTCGATGGACGCATCGTTGGTTTCTCCTCACGCTTGAACACGATTCTGGTGCCTGAGAAATTCATGCGATGGGCAAACCAACAGTATGCCAACGGCGATGCCACCAAAGAGCCTACACGTCTCATTATGGAAGTCAACAATCCTACCGATGAGCGCATCACAACTTACTTGCAGGATCGTGATTATGAAACGGACGAGGACAAACTGGATGCCTCGAAGACCACGTTCGTTTTGCGTGTGATTGTCAGCATCGTCATGATTGTGGGCGTGGTCATCAGCATTCTTTCTATTTATATCCTGATGCTCAGCGTGTTCCTCTTGGTGCAGAAGAACAGCACCAAGTTGGAGAACCTGCTGCTGATTGGCTATTCACCAGCCAAGGTGTCTTTCCCTTATCAGGCATTGACCGTAGGACTCAACGTGCTGGTGCTCATATTGGCTGTAGTCATCATGCTCGTGGTGCGCAATATTTATCTGGATATGTTCGAGAACTTCTTCCCTGATCTTGAAGTGCCTGGCATCTTGTCTGCCCTTTGTGTGGGTGTGGTGTTGCTGGTCATTGTCAGCATCTTCAACATCATCGCTGTGCGAAACAAGGTCATGAGCATTTGGAAAAGAAAAGAATAAAGTATGGAAAGAATCTCTCAATTATATCAACAGCTGACAGGCAAAACGCCTCAACGCATTGTTCCCTTAGCTGGGGCAGGCAGCAATCGCCAATACTTTCGTGTCTTTGGTGGCGACGAACTCTCAACCCTTGCCCCTTGCCCCTTGCTCCTCACCTCTCTCATCGCCGTCATCGGCACCAATCAAGAGGAGAACGAGGCTTTCATCGACCTGGCAAAGCGTTTCAAGGATGCAGATTTACCTGTTCCTGCTTTGTTCGCTGTGTCTGACGACAGGATAGTCTATCTGCAAGAAGATTGTGGTGACGTATCCTTATATGCCTTCATGACTCAGCATCGTCAGGCAGACGGCACATTCGACGATGAGGCACTTGCAGCCCTCAAAGCCACCATTCGTGAATTGCCCCGTTTCCAGCTCTTACCTCTCACCTCACACCTCTCACCTCATACCTCTCAATTGTCAACCTTCTTCTCTCATTGTTTCCCTCAGCAGTCAATGGACAGGACGAGCATCATGTTCGACCTCAACTACTTCAAATACTGCTTTCTGAAGCTCAAGGGGGTCGAGTTCAATGAGTTCAAGTTGCAGCAGGACTTCGAGCGTCTGGCAGATGATCTCCTCGAAGATCAGGAGGACACCTTCCTTTATCGTGACTTCCAGTCGCGCAATGTCATGCTGAAAGACGGCAAGCCATACTTCATTGACTTTCAGGGTGGTCGCAAAGGCCCCATCTATTACGATGTCGCCTCCTTCCTTTGGCAGTCCTCTGCCAACTTCTCCGACGAGGTGCGCAACCTCCTCATCGACGAATACCTCGATGCCCTCAACTCTCAACTGTCAACTGTCAACTGTCAACTTTTAACTTTCAAAAGCCGTCTCCACCTCTTCGTTCTCTTCCGCATCCTTCAGGTGCTGGGAGCCTATGGCTATCGTGGCCTTTGGGAGAAGAAGAAATATTTCATCAACAGCATTCCTCATGCCATCAAGAATTTGCAACAGGAACTCTCCCTTGGCATCTGCGATGCTTACCCCTATCTCAAAGAAGTCTGCCAAACCCTCATTGTGCTCAATGCCGACGAGGAAAAGAGTAGGGCAGAGGAGGCAGCCAAGAGGGATAAGGTGGCAGCTTATTTACAGCAAGACAATACTTATTTGAAGAAAGATGTTGATGCTTCTCTTGTAGTCCGTGTCTTCTCATTCTCCTTCAAAAAGGGAATCCCCGAAGACGAAAGTGGCAATGGTGGCGGTTACGTGTTCGATTGTCGAAGCACCCACAACCCAGGACGCTACGACGAATATAAACCACTCACAGGTCTTGACCAACCCGTCATCGACTTTCTCGAATCTGATGGCGAGATTCTCACCTTCCTCGATAGTGTCTATCGCCTCGTCGATTTCCATGTTGCTCGTTTCAAGGAGCGTGGTTTCACCAATATGCAAATCTCCTTTGGCTGCACAGGTGGTCGCCATCGTTCCGTCTATTGTGCCCAACACGTAGCAGAACATATCCACGAGAAGTTTGGTGTGGAAGTCCACCTCTGCCATCGCGAACAAAACGTCACCTCTCACCTCTCACCTCATATCTCACACCTCTAATTTTCATGAACGCGCTCATCTTCGCAGCCGGTCTCGGCACTCGTCTCAAACCCCTCACCGACACTATGCCCAAGGCAATGGTGCCAATTGGTGGCAAACCCCTTGTACAGATACTCATTGAGAAGCTAAAATTCATCGGAGTGACAGAAATCGTCATCAATGTTCATCACTTCGCCCAGCAGATCATCGACTTTGTCGAAGCCAATGACTCCTTCGGCATTGACATCCGTTTCAGCGATGAGACCGACCAGCTTCTCGAGACGGGTGGGGGACTCAAGAAGGCTGCTCGTCTCTTCTCCAACGCTGACCCCATCCTCGTTCACAACGTTGATATCCTCTCCAATGCCGATCTCCTCTCCCTCTACAACAATGCGACGGCAACCACGCTTCTTGTCTCTCAGCGCGACACCCAGCGCTACCTCCTCTTCGACCAGCAGAACCGTCTCGTAGGATGGACCAACATCGCCACAGGCGAAATCCGCTCCCCTTTCCCCGAAATCAAAGCATTGGAACAAAACTGTCAACTGTCAACTGTCAACTGTCAACTAAATAAATTTGCTTTCTCAGGCATCCAAGTTTTCCATCCCTCCCTTCTTCCCCTCATGGACTCCTGGCAAGGCAAGTTCTCCATCATCGACTTCTACCTCTCCATCTGCGACAAGGTTGATATCCATTGTCACTTCGACCCCCAGCTCCAGCTTCTCGATGTCGGTAAACTCGACACCATCGCCAAAGCCGAAGCTTTTTTAGCAGGTTGATTAAAAAAAGAAGGTGGACACTTTGATTAGGCGTCCACCTTCTTGCATTTGTATTTGATGAGAATTACTTCACATACACTTTCTTTGTACTGCCTTCACTCATGCGAATGATGTTCACACCCTTTTGCAAGGTCTCCACCTGCTTACCATCCAATGTGTAAATCTCATATTCACCATCATCGGCTATGACATCCTTAATGGCATCAGGCTTTTCTGGTGCCGTGTAGGTGGCTGTCACCTTCACAGCCGATGCAGGCATGATGAAGGAGTTATTCGTCACTTCCACTTCCTGACCACCAGTTGTGGTAACCTTGATGGACTCCATGGTACAGTCCTCATCAGGAGTGGCTGTGATGAACACTCTTGAACCTTCCTCATCCGCACTCACATCAGTCACAGTGGTGCCATTTTTCTCAGAGGCGATGCTGATAGCGTATGTCTTTGCTGTTTGGCCGCTTTCTGAGACATAAACGATGGACCTCAATCTTGCGACGAACCAGTTGCCCGATGGGGCGAGGTTCTTGATGCCGTACTTCAGTGTTCCGTCCGTAACGGTGGCGGTAAGGGTGACAATCTTCTGTTCACCTTCGCCAACCCAACCTCGTTCCACAACAGAAAGGTTACGCTGAGTGCCATTAGCGAATGCCACAGAGAGACCATCGCCTGTTGGACAGGTGAAACCTCTGTCTGGAGTGAAGGAGGCAGCCACATCCAATTGAACTTTATAAGTACCATTCCTGAGACCAGTGACAGTCTGTGTCAGAATGTCATCCACATCTTCAGGTGCTGCATGGGTGTAACGTTCAACGGCTGGATTAGCAAGACCTCCATAATTGTTAGTCTTTCCTTCCCATTCAGCAGTTGCAAGCGCGGTGATGTCATCACCCACCTTGTAAGCCGGTTCTGGCTCTGGCTCAGGTTCCTCCTCTTTCAAATCAAATTTAATCCTGTCAATGTTGCAATTGCCAGTTGTGATAGTGATGCGGAAAATCTGCGAACCAGCTTCAAGACTTTGGAGCAAGTCGCCCTTCACTGGTTGATATTTATCCCAATTGTTTTCTGTTGACGGAACACTGACATCTGCCAACTTCGTGAGTTTGCCGTCATTACCTACAAGGCTGATGCTGAAGCCTCCCTTATCTGCAGTTCCATTGGAGATAATTGCTTCGTAAGTGTATTTGCCAGCCTTTGTCACATTCACACTATACTCTATCCATTCTCCACCAGCGGTCCATCCCAAGGCATATCCACCATTGCCTGTCACGATATCCACACCTGCATCAGCACCACTGCGGTAGTTCGTCCCTCCATGATCCTCTGCATCACTATCATGATAGGCGATGCCTTCGCCGCCCTTGTCAAAGTTTTCAGCCTCAAGAGTGCCTGGCAGGCTTATCTCTCCCTTGAAAGGGCTGCGCGTGATTGGTTCTGGCTCTTCCTTCTTCTCAATCGTCAACGTCCCCTTCACATACGAGATATCATAGTTTTGAGCCTCAGCACCAGACACTGTAATGTTGTAAGTTCCAGGAGTCATATCTGAGGGGACTGCACAAGCGAAGGTTGGCTTCTTAGTCAGCACGCTTTGTGTCTCATTATTCTTGAATCCACTGTAGGTGGCAGCAAATGTTGGCAACGCTTCACCCTGTGTGATGGTGTAACTCTTTGCTGTAATGGTGAGTGGAGCCTTCGTGATAGTGAGGGTTCCGTCCACAAATGTGACACTTTCATTGGTTACTGTGCCTTTCCCCACCTTGATGGTGTAAGTGCCAACTGGAGAAGTCGCTATCGCATCACAAGAGATATTTGGTATTCCCTCCAATGTTATACCTAATGAAGTGAATTCAAATGCAGGATTCGCTTCACCATACTTACGAGTGTAGTTCTTGGCAGTCACAACAACTGCATTCACATCAATAACACTTAGCACAAGCGGACTACCAGGGTTACCCACACAGGATTCGTTGGCAAAGTTGACCATAGAGGAAGGGGTTAGTTCATATTCAGTATCTGAGTCATATTCGTAGAGTTTAAAGACAACCTGTTTGCTCGCAGTACTATTGCTATAGATGCGCATGACACCATAGTCATTGGTAGGGAACACAGAGTAACCTACACACTCTTCATCAAGGAATGCACCTACTGCCAAATTGGTGTAGTCCGTCAGTCTGATACCATTTTTTTCCACATTAATGTATGCTGACATATCATACTGATAACCCATGACATTCGTGGTCCATGGCGCTTTGATTTCTTCAAATGTACCGCCATTATGATTTTCTGTACCTTTTACGTTGTAAGTGTGAGCCTCCTTTCCTAATGCCGTGAGTCTTATAATGCCATCCGACTGCTCAAAATCAGCATCCACACTCAATCCCATACATTTATCTACGTCCTTTTCATCCTCTTTGATGGTGATGTAATTTCCGCCTGTCGTCATAATATCAATGTCACCACCTTTGATTGTTATATAGCCGCCATTTTGTACAGTACCATTCTGGGCATTCTTTGCCTTAATGCCTTTTGAACCATCTCCCGGCACCACAAGATTCACTTTTCCACCACTAATATTGACAGCATAGCAAGCACGCAAGGCTTCACTATCCTTACCCGTCAGAACTGCGCTTACATTGCCACCATTTATTAATATCAAACTATCAGCCTTCAGTCCCGTACTGCCATCTTCACTCAAATTAATGCTAATGGATCCACCCTCTATACGGATGACACCGTAGTCATCGCTGTCCACTCCATCGCTGCCCACATTCTGGATGTTCACAATACCACCTTTCATCAAGAAGTAGTTGTGCTCATTCGACATAGTACCCTTTCCACAGTGAATACCATCGCTAACGGCATCCATAATATTAATAGTGCCAGTCGATGCTTTTAGTTCTATGTATTCTTTGGCGCAGATGGCGTGTTTCGTCTTACCCGTCACGAAAAGCGTTCCTTCTCCTTCAAATTCCGGGTGACCTTTAAAGTAGAGTGCTCCCTTTTGTTTACCATTCACAGAATCTGCGAGTCGATTGATTGTACCTTTCACCAATTCCACAGCAATACGCTTTCCACACTCGATGTCTATAGCGGCGCCACCATGTGCATTCGTCAGATTGATACCATTCAACTGAAGAGTCAGCTTATAGGAACCATTCACCACCAATGAGCCGTCTGTTGACACCCCCGATACATTATAAGTGTATTCTGTCGTCGTAGTGGTAGATGTGAGAATTACATCGGCGCCATCTACTTTATAGGTCACGTCCGTGATTTCTTTAGGAATCGTAACCGTTGCTGAGTTACCATTATATTTGATCTCAATTGTATTCTGAGCCTGTATCATGAGTAGTGAACCCATTGCCATGGCTACAAAGATGATTATTCTTTTCATTGTTATCATATTAATTTAGGTTAATGGATGTATATTTTTCGGAATGAACCGTCTTGGTATTTTACGAAGTAAATGCCTGGAGAGAGAGAAGTACCCTTGTTGCCAATACGCAAACCACTTAGGTTATAGTAACCTTCCACAGATATGTGTGGAACGTTACCATTAGCAAGTTCCGTGATATTGGTGGCTTCACCATCTCCTATATGGAATACACTAGGAGTCTGTAAGGTACCCTTCACGTCGGTCTCAAACTCATGGTGCTCAATTACAGGATAAACAGTTCCATCCAACTCGTCGAAAGCAAAGAACTGCAACGTTTCACCACCTTCTCCGTAAGCAGTCAAAAATATCTGACCGTCCATCCAAATGCCTGAACCCCGGCACTCACCTTCAGCATAAACCAAGAGTGTGAAGCGATCGGGATCAACTGGTGTTTCGTCCTGCATAAGTGTACCAATAATACCCATCACACATGGATAAGCGTGTTTATCCACTCCATAGTGATTAATCTCACGTCTGTGAACACGAGCACGATTTAGATTCATTGATAGTTCAGGACTATTAAACCTGAGTGATTTCGCTTTTTGTGTATAGAGCATATATCCCTTGCCTCTATCAAATGAGGTAAGGCTACCTATCCATGAGCCATTAGTGTAGGTCGCGAATCCGTCTTGTCCTATCAGTTTATCACCTTCCTCTGCAAGGAATCCTTCCAAGGCATCTTTAACTTGCTGAGATCCATCCACTGGATAGCCAATCCAATTCCAACCAGGCATCAAGGCAATTGGCATATTGCTGTTACAAAATAGTTTATCACTAGTAAAAGTGTCGGCCGCTTTCATTTGAATCTTGTATAATACACCAGCGTCCATGGCTGAAAACGTACCCATCATTTTTGTTCCTTCGCGGTAAGCCTCGCGAGTCTGTGATAGTACACGCAAAGCGTTTTGAGGAAGTTCGGCAAGTGCCACAGGCTGATATAGGCAATGGGAAGTCCAATTCCACCCCCGTGCCAATTCGAGTCTGAAACCGTCAAAAAGAAGATCCATCAGATTCTCGTCCTCACCTGTTATCACATCTGGAATGAGCAATGTGTTGGTTCGTTCGGGGGTTGGACGTCCCATTTTATAAAACATACGACCGCCGTCAGGGAATCGGCCAACAGTTTCATCGCCTCTATGTGCAGAGTATGTCATACCATCGATAAAGGTTTTCATATGGGGATGCACATCAAAATAGGCAGCGTTGTTGCCTACAAAAGCATCACCACTTACCACAATAACCTGTTGGTCGTCGCTGTTGGAAAGTTTGAAATTAGCATGCAATTGATTCTGTGTCGGGTTGTTACCCAAACCATCTGCCCACACAATAAGATGACCACCAGCGGGAATGACCGTGTTGCAAACAACTGAGTTCTTCTGAATCTGGAACTTCAATGGCTGGTCAACATCGTCACTCAAGAAGAGACCTTCCACATCAATGTCGGTATCAGTCGTGTTATAGAGCTCGATCCAATCGCTACGCTTCCAAGTTTCAGAAGCGAATACTGTGTTGCCGGCACTCACCTCATTCACTTTGATAGGCATAGCAAGGTCAGTCTTACGTTGTGCATCTGTTTCCATCTCTTCATAAACTGCCTGAATGCCGAGAGTCTCATATAGTGCCTCTTCATCATCGAGCACAGAGAAGTCGAGAGTTGGATTATTTTTCAGCAACCACTCTCCGCCTTCAGTCTTCCAGCCCTTGAATGTGTAACCCTCAGGCACAGCTGCCGTCACCACAATAGGCGCGAAGAGATTGCCGTCGAAAGTATTGGTCGGCACAGGCAGTCCATTTACAAGGAGTTTGCCTGCTTCGATATTACTGGAGAGTTTCACCTTGTACTCACGCACATTGTCACTGTTGAGGTGCGTATAGCTCCAATTTCGCAGAGAGTTAATCATGGTCTCGTGACGCGACTTCGTGATCTCTTGCTTCATGTATTCAGCCGTTGGTGAGGTGGAAAGGCCCTCAAGTGCAAGAGCTGGATTCATCTCGGCTGAAATGCGGTCAATGATGTCATAGCAACGCTGCGGTTGCATCACGCTGCCGCCGAAGAGGCAGAAGCTATCGATGAACTGCTTGCGGAAAGTATCGTTGCTAAGCATGTTCTTGAAGATTTTCGGAAGATGGTCGTTACTACTGCCAACGCGTCCGATAGCACCTTTGTCGTAACGGAAAGCTTGATCCACGTCAAAGAAGACGATATGGAACTTACCATCGTTACCCTTAAAGCCCTTACAGTTATTGCCAGGCCAGTCATCACCACCTAGGTAGATTTGAGCTGCCATGTAGTTGATGAACTCCTCCACATCCACTATATCACAAATTTGCCTGTAGACATCTTCGTCTGCCGCTGAATAGGAAAGGTTTTCCCACTTGTTGAAGGCATCTGCATTTCCAGCCTTTACGGTGACTCCCCAAGTGATTTCCATGGCATCCATCTCGTCAGTATCAATACCATAATCAGCTAAACCATAATGCTTATTACTCGGTTCACGAAGGTTCTGCATACCATAGTACTGTCCATTGATATAACAATGAACAGGCTGATAGTCGAGGCAGTCAAGGTAGAAACCTGAAGAGATAATGATGTTATGAAGCGAGGCATCTTTGATACGACAATAAATATCATTACCTCCATTGCGCACCTGTAACACTTTATGCTTCAGATAAGGCTTGTTGTCCTTGAAGAAAGGATACTCCAAATAGTTGTTGCCTTCATATTGCTTCTGTGCTTTCAGTTTGAAGTTATAAGGTACCCATGAACGGCTCCATCCGCCAAAGCGAGCGATGTTTACATCCTGCTGGAAAAGGCTTTCGCCGTCCTTGCTAAGCAGTTGCATGTTAGCAGAGCGATCCCATTCACGGTTCCAATTGCAAGCATAATTGATACCCGAGCCATTAACTCCGTTGGTGCCTGTGACGAAGATACCCTTCTCATCACTGTAGATGTCATCAGGTGCTGCCGTAACCATAAGTACAGGCAATGTATGGTTGTACATCTGTTGTACGTAGGTGTATGTCACCACAGGGCTCGGTAGTTTGCCTTCTTCGAAGGCTCGCATGCGTAGCACTGTGGTGCCATTGAAGACAGGTAACTCATCTGCAGGGATACTTTCTTCGCTTGGTACAGTGCCGTCGGTGGTGCAGTAGATGTTGCCTTCACCTGTGATGGTTGGCTCGAAGCCGCTCATCATATAGAATCCGGTAGCGGTAGCCTCAGGAGCAGGCACACGTTCTGCCTTGACATCGAGAATTTCCTTACTGCCGGCATTACTGAATCCAGGCGTTGGATAAGCAGTTACTCCCCACGTACTTCCACCATCGGTAGTACGAGCATAAGAGGTACGAGAGGTAGCTGCAGGATAGGTCACACTTGTAATCAGATTACCATTCTGATAGATGCCGATAGTGCCACCGTCCATCTCAAGTTTGAAGTTGGCATTACCAGAGTAGTTGCCGCTTTCTCCACTGTTGTGGTCAAAGAAGATAGTGGTAAAACCTTTGGCCGGCACGTTCACTGTGCCAATCCTTGACTTCCGAGGATTGGTGGGCACATCGCTCACGTAGAGGCTATGAATTGAAACACTTTGGTCGGTCGGATTATACAATTCTATGTATCCACCATAGTTATTGGACTTGTCAAGGAACATATCGAGATTCGACACCTGTATTTCATTAATGACAATGTCGGAAATGTTACCACCACCATTGTCCTTCACAGTAAAGGGTATGGACCTGTAAATAGGTCCTTCGGCACCGCCTAATGCCCTAACCGTGATATGGCCTGTACCTGACGACATGGCTGTTACTATTCCCGTTGCGTCCACAGAAACAATATTACAGTCAGAAGAATACCAGTCGATTTGTTGGATGGAGGCATTTAACGGCAAGATACTAGCACTAAGCTGCTTCTGCTCATAGAGGTTCAGGTTCAGTTCCTCAATAGATGTTTCTATACCTGTGGTGTATACGAGTTCCTCAGCACCAAGGTATTCAAGGCGGAAGTCGTCAAACACGGTCCAGTCAAACTTGTAACCTCTATCTTTGCAAACACCGAACTGCAAAGTACCGTCGATGACAGGCACGAGGAGTTCCACTTCATAATCATTGCCCATGAGTGCTTCTGATGCCCCCGTTGCATTGTCGGGTACCCAACCGAACTCTGTCTTATAGTCACCTCTATAGGTTTGGCATTCCTTGGCACCTGTAAAGATGAGTGGCAGACCCACTTTCGCTGTGTTGCCATAAAGGATGGCGAACTGACGCTCGATGCCGTAGCGATGAGTAAGCACAGCATATGGAATTGTATAGGTTACCCACACGTCGTTGTACTGGTTCTCGTCCCAACCGCTATAAGTGTTCTCTTGATAGATTTGGTCGCCGTACCGGGAAACACCGCCATAGCCGTTGCGTGTTTCATACTTCACATCGCCATAGCGGTAGAAACCCTTCGCTTTCAGGCGGTATATACCGTTATGCATATTACTCAGGTTCTGATATACATCGAATGTCACATCCTCCACACCTGTACCGCCATAGCTTACAATGCTGTTGTCAACACCTGCTAGCGATGGATTGCCAATCCATCCGCTCTTGCTGTTGAAGTCAGGATTCTTGATGAGCGAGGTGCAATCCACAGGATTGTCAGGGGTTGCCTTGTCCCAAGCGATGTTCTCCATTTCGGGGTTATCCTCCTCAATCTTGTAGTCAGAGTTATCACCCAATGAAAGCAGCGTCAGTTCGAAGTTGTCCCAAACAGTCCAATCGCATCCATCATATTCTTCCTTTCTGACGCCAATCATCAGCCTGTGGTTAGTCACATCTATTTCCAATGTGTTGTCATTGTACAATCCTGCTAAAAAAGCATTGCCAGCTTGTGTTTGTGACATTGGTGTTGGTAAATTATGAGTAGACAAGTTATCTTTCTCGCTAACAATGCTCTGCACGTCATTGGTTGCACTATTGGTCCCTGACTTGGCATAGAACTTGGCATAAAGCTTTTCCGTTCCATCCATATGGGTCTCGTATGCACGATTATTGCTATTCTCACCATTGTCATTATATCGATAGAAACCTTGAGCTTTCAGTTGATAGCGCCCATTGGGGATATTGACAAGTTTCTGAAAAATATCAAAAGTTTGAGCACTTCCACCCCATACTTCGGCATTCGCATTGTTATCTCCGTTTATGGTGAAACTGCTTCCTCTCCATTCCGACTCGTAGATGTTGTTGGGGTCAAAACGTGGGTCGGCAATAAGGAAGGTGGCATCAGTTGCCGTTCCTTCCACCAACTCTTTGATACGGGTAGTGCGCGGGATGAATTCCCACAACATTTCATCACCAGAAGAAGCATTGTTATTACTAGAGATCTGAATATCGCCATCACTAGCAAGATAAATGCCTTTGTCTGTATGTCGAATGGTAAAGTAACCTCGGGGTTCTGCTTCTTCAATAGTCCAATAGTCACCATAACTTCCATCCACATATAATTGATTATCATCTTTGTTGAATCCAAAGTAAGTCTTTCCTTCATTGTTGCATTCTCCGGACAGATAATACTGATTGTTTTTGAATTTTGTGGTGGTAATTAACATGCCATGCTGCCCCTGTACAAGCAGATTACCGTCTTTTCCTCCACTTGCCTCCATGAAGTGGCCCGATGCCTTGTTACGTATATAACATTCGGTTTGAGCAGGCTTCAAATCGAATATTATTTTGTCAATATTGCAGTTACCATCTGTAATGGTAACACGAAAAGTCTGTGTTCCGGCACTCAGTTCTTGAAGCAAGTCACCTTTCACCGGTTGGTAATTGTCCCAGTTACTTTCTGTCGACGGAACTCTTACATCTGCCAACTTTTGAGGTTTGCCATAATTACCAACAAGACTGATGCTGAATCCTCCAGCACTTCCTGTTCCGTTAGATACTATAGCTTCATAGGTGTATTTACCGGCCTTTGTCACATTCACACTATATTCTATCCATTCGCCACCAGCGATCCATCCGACAGCATATCCGCCATTGCCTGTCACGATGTCCACACCTGCATCAGCACCACTGCGATAGTTCGTTCCACCATAATCCTCCGCGTCATTATCATGGTAGGTGATACCCTCGCCACCCTTATCGAAATTTTCAGCCTCGACAGTGCCAGGCAAGCTGATTTCACCCTTGAACGGTGTGCGTGCAATGGACTCTGACGCTTCCAAATAGGTGAGCTTGACATCTTTCCATGACACCCAGTTCATCTCTGTTAAAGAGGCATCATCTGTCACGTTGATGCCAAAGTCGAGGATACCGTTATCACCCACCTCGAAAATCAGCTCGGGAGTTGAAGTGGCATGTACACCACCGTTATAAGGGATCAATGACACACCTTCACATACATCTGAAGATTCTACCCCATTTGCATATAGTTTCACGCCAGCAGGTGGATTATTACCGTTATACAACTCTGCATAACAGCGTATGAGCATACGGATTTTGTATTTACCTTTAGGCAAACCCTCGATAATCTGATGACGTATTTCAACAGCTGGCATTTTACAGTTTTTTCCCGTGTTGGACTCCGATGCATTACGATGGAATTCCATGAATGGCGTAATCATATTACTGTCATCTTTTCCGCCACGACCTGACCAAGTGTCGCATTGCAAATTTGTTGCTACGCCTTCAGAATACACAGGGCTGGACTTACCAACAAGATACCAATATTGCCCATCATTACAATCTGCGCCAAGTACATATTGTGTGTAGTCTTTCTCCACCTGCGCCAGCATGCATAAAGGGGTAAAGCATAATAGAAATAATAAAATTTTTATTTTCATAATATTTTTATTTAAAAGTTTTTATACGAAGCATCAAGGTTTTATTTACTTAACTCACACAATGTGTCTCGATTGCAAAGATAAGTCAGAATTTCAACACTCCATAGTTTTTTTCTATTTTTTAGTAGTTAATAAATATGATTGTTTATATAATATGGTTTTTCTGATTATGCAACAAAGAGTGTGAGCCTTCCGACATTCCTTGTCAGTAGGTTCTGGTATACCTGTAAGTTGGAGAATGGGAAAACGGCTCACACCTATCAAGTAGATATACGGATGGCTTCTCTCTATGGGTAGAGACAGACATAGGTATATAACCCTAATAGGAGGAAAACGCTTTCACTCAACGTCCTACTTACAGTCAATTTACCAGATTTACTGACGGACGGAGCTTGAAGCTTCCTCATATACGACACCTCATACGAGGGTGTTGGTCGCAAAGGTAAGGAAAAGTTCTGAAAGTTTCTCCATTGTGAGCCGTTTTTTTTACGATTATCAATTGATTTTTGATTGTCGAAGGCAAAGTTATGTCTTTTCTCGCTTTTTCAAGGCATAGAAATCAGTCCATTTACCAGTCCATTCAGTCCTTTCTGGCTTTTGAGGCACAAAAAAAGAACGTGGACAAGGATTTTTGTCCACGTTTTGGGAATTGCTTGAGAAAAAATGGTCGCTACTGAGCAGTTTCCACCACACCACCGCCAAACACTTCCTCGGTCCAGCCAGCAGCAATGTAGGCAGTGCGGGTGCCTTGCGGAACGGTGAGGACGCAGTCGTTGGGAATTCCACAGAAGATGTTTGTGCCCAAGGTAGGTGGAGTCGTGGCATGAGAGATGACGGACTTGAAATTGCAACAATTGAAGGCGTTATTCTCAATCATGGTTAGGGTGCTGGGCAATTCGATGGACGTCAAAGACACGTTGTAATTGAAAGCAAAAATGCCGATGCTGGTAATGCCTTCGGGCAGGTGGATGTGCTTCATGAGCCAGCATCCTTCGAAGGCTCCATACGCGAGGGCGGTGGTTTCTTGGGGTACCACAGTGGTTTGGCACCCTGCAATGAGCCGGTTGGTGGCAGTTTCCATGATGGCATTGCAATGGTTGCGCGAGTCGAACACGGAATTTTCTTCAGACACCTCGATGCTCACCAAATTGGGGCATGTAGCCAGAAAATTTCCACCGATGGCACGTATGCCTTTACCGACGTGGATGGATTGA
The DNA here is from genome assembly GCA_017614895.1 of Bacteroidaceae bacterium. Classification (GTDB taxonomy): domain Bacteria; phylum Bacteroidota; class Bacteroidia; order Bacteroidales; family Bacteroidaceae; genus Minthosoma. The sequence continues at coordinate 16,871 of JAGAAZ010000052.1, forward strand.
AGGTTTTTGCAACCATAGAACACATAACTTTGACATACCTCTACGTTGGCGGGGATGTCCATGTGGATCAGGCTCTGACATTCTTGGAATGCATTGTGCCTAATAATTTTAATGGATGGAGGTATATGGGTGGATTGTAGATTTTTGCAACCTTGGAACTCCTTCTCTTCTATCGCTTCCATTCTCGTGAAACACTCAAACTCGTTGAAGGAAATAATGGTGGTGTCACCCCGAAAGACACTGTCCAAATGGGTCACATGGGCTGCTTCTTTCAGACTTAGTTCTCCATCGCCATTCGTGTCCCAATGGGCGACGCATAGCGCCTTGACAGCAGGGTCGGCAAAGTCAATGGGTGCATCGTCGGAAGATGATGATGTGTGGAGAAAGAATGCCGCAAGGGCTATCATCATCAATATGGGAAGGACGATGAATACTATACGCCAGATGTTGGTATGGGAGAATTTTTTGTGATGAACTTTGTCCGAAGCAATCTGGACAGGTTCAGATGCCGATGACAGATTCTGACTTTGTTGGGAAAAGGCTTCCCAATTGTCTGCACCTACATATTGTGCCAAGAGGTTAAGGGTGGATAGACGGGGCACAACTGGTTCTGCCAGATAACCCCATATTCGTTTGAGGGTGGTGGCACTGATGTTTTGGTGAAGCGTTTCAAAGATGCGCTCAGAAAGAAAGTCAAAATCCTTGGGCGTCCTCATCTTTCTGCCCACCACTTGCTCTATGCGTTCACAAAGCAAGGTCAACGCTTGATCTTGTGCTGAATTATTCTCCATGAAATCTGTGGGTTTCGACATATCACGTATAGCTATAAATTCTATTACAAAGGTAAACCAATTTTCCATCACCTCCAAACTTTTCTCCAACTTTTTCTTTCATTTCCTTTCTTACGTGCGCACACAATGAAACAATATTAAATAATAATGCTCGTTTTCCCGTTCATTAACTCGATTCATCGTTTGAGTTAATTAATTCGATGATTTGAGTTAACTAACGTGTTTTTAGCCTCCGACATGCCTTCCAAAAATTGCCGTCGGTTCTCTTGCCCTTTGCCGTCGGCAAAAGGGTGCTTTGCCGCCGTCTCTTTGATGCTTTGCCGTCGGCAATTTAAAAGAGGCCGAATATTGATCAGCAAAGGCGGGTTATTTTTCAATAAGGTAAGGTTATAGGTTCTTCTACAATTTAGTTCGTTTTGGATTTTCCAGCGACTTCGGAGACCTTTTTCCTATGAAGTGACAAAAAAGTCTCATTTGTTTTGTTTGGTGTTTGTTTTATTGTTATCTTTGCAACGAAATAAGGAATGGATATATTAACTTTTTTATACGAACGAAATAATCAATGAGAAAACTGTTCCTGTTGACAATTAGCTTGATGTTAAGTCTGTCGACGATGTTGGCTGATCCTGCCAGTGATTTCATAAACAAGTATGAACTCTTTGTGGATGGGGTGGCAGCACTCGATAGTAGGGATGTGCTGCCTGAGACGATGGATTCACTGAGGTTGGTATATAAGGAACTGACGTTGGAGTATAAGGGCGTGAAAAAGCAGATGACGCAGATTCAGCTGGAGAAATACTATAACTTGAAGGCGAAATATCAGAAGACGATGGCGGTGTGGAAGACGAAGCGTGGTGCTAAAGCTGTTGGCGGATGGGTGAAAGGTGTGGTAGGCAAGAAAAAGAAAAGTAAAGTATAGTTCTGAAGATGAAGTATATTTCCTTGCCAGAAGAGAAGGAGCGTCGTTTATCGTTCTATTTAGCGATGGAGGAATGGGTGGCACGTCATCTGGATGAACCAGAGTGCTTTTTCATGTGGCAGGTGGCACCAACAGTCATCTTTGGACGCAATCAGGTGGTGGAGAATGAAGTGAATGTTACGTATTGCCGCGAGAAAGGCATACAGATGTTTCGCAGAAAGAGTGGGGGAGGATGTGTGTATGCTGATATGGGAAATGTGATGTTGTCATATGTCTGTGATGGAGACAATGTGGGTTTCACGTTCCATAAATTTATCAATATGGAGCTATTAGTGCTTCGGCGATTGGGTGTGGAAGCGACAAGCACGAGCCATAACGATGTGATGATTGGCGAAAGGAAGGTGAGTGGAACAGCATTTTATCATCTGCCTAGACGGAATATCGTTCATGCCACCTTTCTGTATGATACGGATATGGAGAATATGCTGCACGCTATAACTCCAAGTAGGGAGAAATTAAAGAGGAAGGGTGTGGAGAGTGTACATCAGCGCATTACTTTGCTGAAGGACTATACGGACCTGGGATTGGAAGATGTGAAGATGCTGATCAGAACGACGCTCTGTGAAGGAGAGAGGGTGCTCACACTGTCGGAGGTGGCAGAGATAGAGCAAATGGAAACAACTTATCTGAAAGAAGATTTCATACAAATAGTAACCTGAAAAACGATGATGGAACAGAATGCGGAAAAGAAAGACAAACGTACTTGTCTGTACGACAAACACGTGGCGTTGGGAGCGTTAATGTCTCCTTTTGGTGGTTTTGAAATGCCTATCCAGTATGCAGGCATCGCTGTGGAGCATCAAGCTGTGCGTGAGAAAGTGGGACTCTTTGATGTGTCCCACATGGGTGAAGTGACCGTGCGTGGTAAGGATGCTGAACGCTACGTGCAGCACATCTTTACAAACGATATTGCTGGTGCACCTACAGGGAAGATATATTACGGGATGATGTGTTACGAGAATGGTGGCACAGTGGATGACCTTTTGGTATATAAGATGGGCGAGAATGATTTCTTCCTCGTCATCAATGCTGCCAACATCGATAAGGATTGGGCTTGGATGCAGCAACATGCTGAGGGCTTTGATATGGACATGCGCAATTGTTCAGATGACTTTGGGCAGATAGCGGTTCAGGGTCCTGAGTCGGAGCAAGTGATGGAAACAGTGTTGGGCATTCCATGCAGCGAGTTAACTTTCTATACGGTCAAAACAGTTGGCGATGTGATCGTCTCTCGTACTGGCTATACAGGAGAAGATGGCTTTGAGGTCTATGCTACGCCTGAGTATATCCGTGCGTGCTGGGACAAACTTATTGCTGCAGGTGTGCAACCTTGTGGATTGGGATGTCGCGACACATTGCGTTTCGAAGCAGGGCTTCCGCTTTATGGCGACGAACTGACTGAAGATATTTCTCCCATCATGGCTGGGCTGTCGATGTTTGTGAAACTGGACAAGGATTTCATTGGTCGTGATGCACTTCTAAAACAGAAAGAAGAAGGTGTGGCGAAGAAATTGGTGGGCATTGAATTGGCAGATAAGGCGATTCCACGTCACGGTTATACCGTACTGAAAGATGGGCAATCGATAGGTGAAGTGACAACAGGTTATCATACGCTTTCTACCGACAAGAGCGTCTGCATGGCATTAATCGACAGCCAGTATTCGGCATTAGGCACTGACGTGGAGATTCAAATCCGCAAGAAGACCTTTGCAGGAAAAGTGGTGAATAAACTGTTCTATGAGAAGCGTTACAAGAAATAAAAACCATTAAACAATATCGAATTATGGCAAAAGTAATCGAAGGACTCTATTATTCTGAGTCACATGAGTATTTGAAAGTAGAGGGCAACATTGGTATTATCGGCATTACTGATTATGCACAGAAGGCGTTGGGTAATGTGGTTTATGTGGATATGCCCGATGTGGATGACGAAGTAGAAGCTGGTGTGGAGTTTGGTGCAGTGGAAAGCGTGAAAGCTGCCAGTGATTTGAATTCTCCTGTAAGCGGCACTGTGGTGGAAGTGAATGAAGCATTGGAAGATGCGCCAGAACTTATCAACCAGGATGCTTATGAAAATTGGATCATCAAGGTGGAAATGAGTGATGAGTCTGAACTGGAGAATTTGATGGATGCTGCTGCCTATGAGGCTTTCTGCGAGAAAGAAGCCCATTAAAAGATTGAAAGAAATTATCAATTAGTAAATCGTCAAATAGTAAATATAATAGATGTATAAGTATTTTCCGCATACGGAGGATGATCTGCAGGTGATGATGGAAAGAGTGGGGGTGAAGAACCTCGATGAACTCTATGCCCAGATACCAGAGAGCATCCGTTTCAGGGGCGATTATCAGATTCCGTCGGCATTGACAGAGGAAGGTGTGCGCCAGATGTTTGCTACGCTGGGTTCGCAAAACAAGCAACTGACTTGCTTTGCTGGTTATGGTGTTTACGATCACACGACTCCTTCCGTCATCCCCAGCTTGTTACAACGCTCAGAGTTTCTTACCTCGTACACACCTTATCAAGCTGAAATCTCGCAGGGTACGTTGCACTATATCTTCGAGTATCAGAGCATGATGGCAGAAATGACAGGCTTGGATATCTCAAATGCTTCGATGTATGACGGGACAACGGCTGCTGCAGAGGCGATGATGATGGCTGTGGCTGCTGGCAAGAAGGTGAATAAGGTGTTGGTGTCTGGTGGTTTGAATCCAAAAACACGTGAGGTGCTTGACACATATGCCTTGCATCAGGGTATTGAACTGGTGACCATTCCTTTGAAAGATGGCGTAACCGACCTCGCAGCTCTGACCTCTCAACTCTCAACGTTGGATGGTGTGGCAGGTGTGATGGTGCAGCAGCCTAATGTATATGGCATTGTGGAGGACTTCACAGGTTTTGCAGAAGCATGCCACGAAAAGAAAGCCCTTTTCATCATGAGCAGCGTCATTGCAGACCTTGCCGTGCTGAAAACTCCTGGTGAGTGGGGTGCTGATATTGCAGTGGGTGATGGTCAGAGTCTTGGTATCCCTATGCAGTTCGGTGGTCCTTACGTGGGTTATATGTGTTGTACGGAAAAGCTTATCCGTAAGATGCCTGGACGTATTGTCGGCATGACGAAAGACAATCGTGATCAGCGTGCTTTTGTGCTCACCTTGCAAGCCCGTGAACAACATATTCGTAGGCAGAAAGCAACGTCTAATATTTGTTCCAACCAGAGCCTTATGGCGCTTTGGGTGACGGTTTACCTCTCATTGATGGGTAAGCAGGGTGTGAAGGAAGCTGCTCAGCTTTCTTATGCCGGTGCCCATTATCTGTGTGACGAATTGTTGAAAACGGGTCGTTTCCATCTGATATATGATCAACCCTTCTTCAATGAATTCTATGTGAAGTATGATGGCGATGTTGACGCACTTTATCAGCGTTTTATTGATGCAGGATTCTTAGGTGGTGTGAAATTCGATGGTGGCATCCTTTTCGCTGTAACAGAGAAGCGCAACAAAGTTGAAATTGATAACCTTGTAAAGATTGCTGCCTTATGAATAATCGATTATATGGAAAACTGATTTTCGAACTTTCCAAAGAAGGAAGAGTGGGGTACAGTCTGCCTGGTAATTTCTTTGGTGAATATGATATTCCTGCATCGATGCGACGTGCAGAAGATGCCAAATTGCCTGAGTGCGATGAGTTAACAGTGGTGCGCCATTATACCAATCTGTCGAATAACAACTTTGGCGTGGATACAGGATTCTATCCCTTAGGATCATGTACGATGAAGTACAATCCGAAAATCAATGAGGAAATGGCATCGTTGCCTCAGTTCCAGAACCTGCATCCAGAACAGCCTGCCGACACCACAGAAGGTGCTCGGACATTGGTGTCAAAGCTTGAACGCTCTCTTTGCGAACTCACGGGTTTGGCTCATTTTACCTTTAAACCTTATGCAGGAGCGCATGGTGAGTTAACGGGATTGATGACCATTGATAACTATCATCGTTCACGTGGTGATATGGCTCGCAAGAAAGTCATTGTGCCAGATTCTGCTCATGGTACCAATCCTGCTTCTGCTGCTGTTTGTGGCTTGGAGATTATTGAGGTGAAGTCGTTGGCTGATGGTACGGTCGATTATGATGACTTGAAGCGTATCGTGGAAGAACAGGGTAGTGAGATTGCTGCCATGATGATGACCAATCCCAACACACTTGGATTGTTCGAGACACGCATTCCTGAGATTGCTGCACTCATTCATGATTGTGGCGGTTTGATGTATTACGATGGTGCCAACTTGAATCCGATGCTGGGTGTGTGCCGTCCTGGTGATATGGGTTTTGATGTGATGCACATCAATCTGCATAAGACGTTCTCCACGCCTCATGGTGGTGGTGGACCAGGTGCAGGACCAGTGGGTGTGCGTGAGGGATTGCAGGAGTTCTTCCCTGTGGTTTCTCCTTATAATGGAAACTTCGGCGTGATGATGCGTGCCTATGCCTATATCCTTTCTTTGGGTAGTGAATATGTGAAAGAGGTGGGACCTCTTGCCACGTTGAATGCCAACTACATCAAGGAGAGTCTGAAAGATGTCTATGAGTTACCTATTGAGGGACTTTGTTGCCACGAGTTTGTGTTCGATGGTCTCAAGGATAAATCCACAGGTGTCACCACGATGGATGTGGCGAAGCGACTGCTTGACTATGGCTACCATGCTCCTACGATTTATTTCCCCTTGCTCTTCCACGAGTCGTTGATGATAGAGCCTACTGAAAACGAATCGAAGGAAACACTTGACGAGTTTATTGCTGTGATGCGCCAGATTGCGGAGGAAGCCAAGACAAATCCTGACGAGGTGAAGTCTGCACCCCACAACACACCGATAGGACGTGTGGATGATGTGCTGGCTGCCAAGCATCCGATTGTCACTTATCAACAAATGCTCAATGACCAAGACTGATCTTATCATCATAGGCGCAGGACCTGGAGGGTACCGTGCTGCCGAATATGCTGCCAAGCAGGGACTGAAAGTTGTCATCTTCGAGGCAGACCGAGTGGGAGGCACTTGTCTCAATGTGGGGTGCATCCCCACGAAATCGTTTGCACGTGATGCAGAGATTATACAGACTTTGAATAATGCTGAAACCTTTGGTTTGAATGGTTTAGATTATGAGTTTGACTTCCAGAAGGTTATTCAACGTAAGGATGAAGTGCTTTCCTCACTCCGTTCTGGTATAGAGACTTTGCTTTCTCATCCTAACATCACCTTGGTCAAGGCAGAGGCGCAGTTTCTTGATGCCAATACTGTGACAGCTGCTGGTGAGGATTATACAGCTCCTCATATCATTGTTGCCACGGGTTCTGTGCCCAAGACTTTGCGTTTGGAGAAGCCTGCCGCACGTCGGGTGCTTGATTCTTCCGACTTGCTGTCTCTTGACCATCTGCCTGAAAGTCTATGCATCATTGGTGCAGGAGTTATCGGCATGGAATTTGCCAGCATCTTCAATGCGTTCGGCACGGAAGTGACAGTGGTGGAGTTCCTCAAAGAGTGCCTGCCTGTGCTTGATACCGATATTGCCAAACGCCTTCGCAAGACATTGGAGAAGCAGGGTGTGACGTTCCACATGCAGAGTGGTGTTACTACCATCACGGAAGATGGGGTGGTGTTTACAGACAAGAAGGGAAATGCCGTTACGGTCGCTGCTGATGAGGTGCTGATGGCAGTGGGGCGTGCCCCTCGCGTGTTTGACCATTTCAGTCGTGCTGGTTTTGAGTACTCTGAACGTACAGGTATTGTGGTCAATGAACATCTTCAGACCACTGTTCCCCACATCTATGCCATTGGTGATGTGAATGGGCGTCAGATGCTGGCTCATGCCGCTGAGATGCAGGGCATTCATGTTATCAATCAGATTGTAGGCAGGGCAGATGATATTCGTCTCGACATCATGCCAGCTGCTATCTTCACTCAGCCAGAAGCCGCTTGTGTAGGATTATCGGAAGACCGTTGCAAGGAGCTGGGGCTTGACTATGTTTGCAAGAAATCCTTCTGGCGTGCCAACGGCAAGGCGCTGGCGATGAACGAGTCAGAGGGACTGTTGAAGCTCATAGCTTCTCCACAGGGAGAAATATTGGGCTGTCATGCTTATGGTGCCCATGCTGCTGATCTTATTCAGGAAGTAAGCGCGCTGATGTGTCGCCACACGACGGTGGAACAGTTGTCGCATATCGTTCACATCCATCCTACGCTCTCTGAAATCCTTCAAACAGCGGCAGAAGGTTGAAAATTGAGAATTGAAAATTGAAAGTTGAAAATTGAGAAAATTGAAACAATACTAAACTTATATGGTGATGAAAAAGTATCTATTTTTATGGTTGGCATCATGTCTGTTGATGGGTGCCATGACTTTGCAAGCACAAACTGCAAGAAATTTCACGATTAACCTCACGGAAGACGGCAAGGCGAACATGGTTGTCTTCCTTCCTGAGAAACCCTCTGGTCGTGCCATCGTAGGCATACCAGGTGGTGGTTATTCCGTGCTGTCCAACTCTCACGAAGGCACGCATTGGTCTGAGTGGCTCAACCAGCGTGGCATTTCCTATTTCGTGGTGAACTACCGTCTGCCCAATGGTGATCGAACTATCCCTATGGGCGATGTGGAAAAAGGTTTCAAGATTGTGCGCGACTCTGCAGCAGTGTGGGGTATCAATCCTCGTGATGTCGGCATCATGGGTTTCTCTGCTGGTGGACATTTGGCATCCGTCATCTCCACCCATTCTCCTTATGAGGTGCGTCCAGACTTCTCTGTGCTCTTCTATCCTGTCATTTCTATGGACGAGCGTGTGTCTCACGTCTATTCTTGTCGCAATTTCTTGGGCGAAGACCAGAAGAATCCTGCCATGGTGCGTGACTTCTCTACCCAGAATGCCGTGAAACGTCACCTTACTCCTCCAGCTGTCATCTTCATGTCGAGCGATGATAATGTAGTGCCTCCAGTCACCAATGGCGTGGCTTACTATACCGCTATGCGCAACGCTGGCAATGAATGTACGATGTACATCTATCCTACAGGTGGTCATGGATGGGGCTTTGGCCCTTGGTTCAAATACCACGATCAATTGCTCACCGAATTTGGCAACTGGCTCGATGCCCACCCTGCACCTAATCAGGATGCTATCCGTGTGGCATGTATCGGCAATAGCATTACCGACGGTCATGGCATTGAGATGGCTCCTGTCAATGGATATCCAGCACTCTTGCAGAAGCAACTCGGCAAGGACTATTGGGTGAAGAATTTCGGAGTAAGTGCACGTACCTTGTTGAACAAAGGTGATTATCCTTACATGAAGGAGACCGCATGGAAGGATGCCTTGGCATTCAATCCAGACATTGTCATCATCAAGCTTGGTACCAACGACTCCAAGCCCGAAAACTGGAAATATGGCGCAGAATTCAAGCAAGACCTTCAGCAGATGATCACCACGCTCTGTCCAGCCTTGGCACAAACTGCCAAGAAAGGCAAGAAAGCGAAGTCGGCACAGCCTGTCAAGCCACAGATTTATCTCTGCACACCCATTCCTGCCTTCAAACCCTCATGGGGCATCAGTGATGCAGTCATCACCAACGAGATCATCCCCATCCAGAAGGAAGTGGCACAGCAATATGGCTTGCAGGTCATCGACCTCCACACCCTCTTTGCCAACGATGGTGACAAGATGCAGGACGACGGCATTCATCCGGACGGCAAGGGAGTGCGTCGCATCGCCGACATCGTAGCTGAAGCGTTGAAAAAGTGATGTGAGGACGCAATGATACAAATGAAAGAGGGACTCCAAATTGGAATCCCTCTTTTTTGCGGTGCGTACGAGACTCGAACTCGTGACCCCATGCGTGACAGGCATGTATTCTAACCTACTGAACTAACGCACCA
>JAGAAZ010000053.1 GCA_017614895.1 Bacteroidaceae bacterium
AACGGAATCATGACAAACCAACAAATTGAACTTGCGAAATGGTGGACAAGCCTTCGCATAACTGACAAAGAAAATCTGTCCAAGCAGCCTTATCCGAGCTGTTCTGTATGGTGGAACAGTTTGAGCATGGCACAGCAGACAGCAGTAAAGGAAGGAGCGGGCATAGCTCGTGCTCCGAGAAACAAGACACACGGCTTTTGGTTCACTTGGGACAACTCTGGCTTCAAATCCATGAGCGCGGCAGACCTCTCCTCACGAAGAGGATATGGCAGCATCTCACAGGAGGCCTTTGATTTCAGCGACAAGGCAACCACCCAGCAATGGATCATCCTCAGCGAAGACGAGTTGGCTGCCTATCAGGCGAAAGCCATAGAGACAGACATCCGTGAGGTCAACGTCGATAGTGATGCCCAGAAAAGCGCCGACACGATTGTCAGCATCACCACAATAGACGGCATCACGCTGAAGGCACTCCAGAAAGGTGTCAATATCGTCAAGTACAAGAATGGACAAGTGAAGAAAATCTTCGTCGAATAAGATGAAAAAAAGAGTCCTATTATGGATGGCATGCGCGCTTCTGTGTATGCCATCTTTCGCAAAAAAGACAGCAGACCTATGGCCTGATGGAACAACGATTGGGGAATGGTTCAGGCAAACCGCCCCTGTTGACATCAAGACTTTTGGGAAAGCATATCGTGTGACGGATTATGGTGTGGTGAATGACGGGAAACTGCACACCAGCGAGTTTCAGGCACTCATCGACAAGGTGGCGAATGAAGGAGGCGGCGTCATCGTCGTACCAGAAGGCACCTATATGACGGGGGCACTCTTCTTCAAGCAGGGAGTGCATCTGCATCTGTATGATGGCGCCATCCTGATGGGCAGCAATAATCCCAGCGACTACCCTATCCTCAAGACGCGCATAGAGGGAGAAACCTGCCTCTACTATTCAGCACTCATCAACGCTGACGGTTTGGATGGGTTCACCATCTCTGGCAAGGGCACAATTGATGGGAATGGACTCACGTATTGGAAACACTTCTGGGAACGGAGAAGTTGGAATCCTCAATGTACGAACAAGGATGAGCAACGTCCCAGATTGGTGTATGTGAGCAACTGCAAGAATGTGCAGATTGAAGGAGTGAAATTGCAGAACTCCGCCTTTTGGACGACCCACATCCACCAGAGTGAAAACGTGAAACTGCTGCGACTGCACATCTATTCGCCAGCACAACCTGTGAAAGCACCCAGCACGGACGCCATCGACCTGGATGTGGTGAAGAATGTGCTGGTGAAGGATTGCTACATGAGTGTGAACGACGATGCCATCGCCATCAAGGGAGGCAAGGGACCTTATGCTGACTACTGGCGCACGAAATATGAGGGCATAGACATCAACAAATTCCCTGAAATGATAGGAGACGGTGCCAATGAGAACATCCTCATTGAGGACTGCGAGTACGGTTTCTGTCACGGATGCCTGACCTTGGCAGCGAATCGGTGTATGACCACAACATCATCTTGCGCCGCATCAAAGTGACGGAGGCAAACAACCTGTTATGGTTGAAGATGCGTCCAGACACGCCTCAACTATATGAGTATGTGACCGTTGAAGATATAGAAGGAAACGGAAAGAACTTCTTGCTTGTGGCTCCCTGGACACAGTTCTATGACCTGAAGGGAAGAGAAAGTGTTCCGATGTCGTACAGCAACCACATCACGATGCGGAACATCACCTTTGACTGCAATGTCTTTTTCAACGTGAAGCAGAAAGAAGATCAGTATCATCTGAGCAACTTCACTTTCGAAAATCTGGTCATCACAGCCAAGAATGCAGATTTCCATCAAGAATATGTAGAAAATTTCACGGTAAAGAACGTGAAAGCCGAAAAAAAGCAGTAACTTTGCACCCCGAAAAAAAACACTATATGGATTGGTTAATTGAACTCTTCACAATAGGAGGTGGTGTGGCACACACTGTGATACTGTATGCAGCAGTCATTGCAATAGGTGTGTTCTTAGGCAACAAGATAAAGATTCATGGCGTGACCTTGGGAGTGACGTGGATTCTTTTTATTGGCATCTTGGCAGGTGACCTGCTGATGCGTGGAGGTATCCAAGAGAACGCAGCTGTCCTCAATTTCATTCAGGACTTCGGACTGATCTTGTTCGTGTTCAGTATCGGTCTGCAGGTCGGTCCTTCCTTCTTCACTTCGCTGAAACAAGGAGGTTTGAAGGCAAATGGAGTGGCAGCAGGCATTGTGATGTTGAATATTGTCGTGATGTTATCCATCTATTACGGATTCCGCCATGTGATTCCTGCCATCGACAATCTGCCGATGATGGTGGGCACATTGTGTGGTGCTGTCACCAACACGCCTGGTCTTGGTGCTGCGAATGCCGCACTTGAGCAGATCAACCAAATCAACCCCTTCGAGGGAGGTGTACCTGTGATTGCCAATGGTTATGCCTGTGCTTATCCCTTTGCCGTTGTGGGCATTATCTGCAGCATCATCCTCATCCGCATCATCTTCAAGGTGAACTTCCAGAAAGAGGAGGAGCACTTTAACAAGCGGAACAACAAGGAAGCGGTCAAGCCTCATCTGATGACGGTGAAGGTGTTCAATCCCGCCATTGCAGACAAGAGCATTCTGCAGGTGAGAGGCTTCATCGGAAGAGATTTCGTTTGTTCCCGTATGCTCCACAATGGGCATGTGGTGGTGCCGAACAAAGAAACCCTCTTGAATGTGGATGACAAACTCTATATTGTCTGTGCAGAAGAAGATGCAGCCGCCATCGTGGCTTTCATCGGACCTGAAGTGGAGGTTGAGTGGGATGAACAGGATGTGCCAATGGCATCCAGAAAGCACACCGTCACCAAAGACGACATCAATGGCAAGACCTTGGGCAGTCTGCACCCCAGTTCGATGTATGGTGTCAACGTCACCCGACTCTACCGTTCTGGTATCGAGTTGTTTGCCAGCCCAAGTTTGATTCTGCAAGTGGGCGACATTCTCACCGTTGTAGGTCCTGAGGATGCTGTGGATCGTTTTGCCAACCGAATCGGTGACAAGAAACAGCAGCTGGACAAACCCAACCTGCTCACCCTTTTCTTGGGTATCCTCGTCGGCATCATCTTTGGTATGTTGCCCATCAACATCCCAGGTATGTCGATGCCTATCAAGTTAGGTCTGGCAGGTGGACCTCTCATCATTGCCATCCTGCTGGGTCGTTTTGGCTATAAACTCAAACTGGTGGCATACACCACCAACTCGGCTTCGCTGATGATTCGAGACATCGGTTTGGTGCTCTTCCTTGCCAGTGTGGGCATCAAGGCAGGTGGAAACTTCGTCGACACAGTCATCAATGGTGGAATTCATTATGTCTGGACAGGCTTCCTCATCACCATCATCCCATTGATCATCATGGGAATCTTTGCCCGTGTGAAATGGCACATGAACTATTTCCTGCTCATGGGTATCATGAGTGGAGCCACCACTGACCCACCAGCATTGGCATTCAGTACCTCCAACGCCAACAACGGCATCCCAACCGTCGGTTATTCAACGGTTTATCCTTTATCCATGTTCCTGCGCATCATCACAGCGCAAGTCATCATCTTACTCTTATGCAGTTAAATATTGACGACATACTTCACTCTCTCTTACAGTCAGCAGATTTACCCCTGTTGGCTGCATTTGTGCTGGGCGTGCTCGTTGCCCTCAATCCTTGTCAGCTGGCAATCAGCATTTCGGCGTTGGCATACGAATACCGAAATGGCAAAAGACTGATGGACGGTCTCATCTATGCGTTCGGCAGAACCCTCACCTATACCCTATTGGGTTGGGTGACGATGTGCCTGATAGGAGGAGGCAGTAACATTGCAGGTTTACAGCAGATACTCTCTCAGGCAGAAGAGTATG
>JAGAAZ010000054.1 GCA_017614895.1 Bacteroidaceae bacterium
ATACTCACCGTCCATCACCAGTTCCACCATTCGGGTGCGTGGTCCCCAATGCCCCATTTCACGCCAGAGATAGAAAGCCAGCGGGTCGCGCATCATCGAGATGTCGTTGTAAGGTGCCAACAACACCCAATCGCTGTGGGCAGGCATTCCCAGCAAACTGGCGTCCTGTTTCTTGCCCGTCTCGTCACGCAGTTCCAGCGTGTATTTCTTCTGATTGAAGCCCAATGAACTGTTACCACGCAGTTTGATGCCGATGGCACCATCGTAATTTTCGACTTGCATGTGTGCTGTCACTTTCTTCTGAGCATTCAGAACCGTATCGGTGGTGATGGTAACAATGGGCAGATTTGAATGGAGTCCATCCACCTTCGTGTGCTTCACCTGTGAGAACATACCACCCATATCTGGCATACCGGGCATACCCATACCGCCTGGCATAGCAGGAGGGAAGCCGAATCCGCCAAATTGAGCATTCACATGAACCGACACCATCAGGCATCCCATCAACACCCAATGCAATGGTCGGAAGCTATTTCTGAGTTTTTTCTTTTCCATACGATTCATGTGACGAGGAAAATAGCAGAAAGTTTAAGCATAGACAAACTGTATTGAAGCGCTTTTTTTCGCATTTGACATTAAACTTTCATAAAGTGGGTACAAACCGTGATGAAATCCATCTAATAAATTGAAAATATATCAAAATGTAAAGGAGAATGTTTCGTGTCTCGTGAAAAATGATTAATTTTGCCAATGCAATAATGTAGAGATGGTTATGAAACAATTTTATTCTTTGATGATTGGAATGACCTGCCTGTTGATGATGGTGGCTTGTAAACAGGTGCCATCTACGGGGACGGGAGGAATCGGTGCAGACTCTGCTGCCGTGATGCCGTTGGACTATGCCAAGGGCTTTCAGGTGAAGATACTGGAGAATGGGGTGAGGCTGGTCGATGTGGCTGACCCGCAGACGGATGAGGACAGGATGCCTGTGAGCTATCATTTTGCGTTGGTGCAGAAGGGTACGGAGGCTGATGTGCCTGAGGGATATACGAAGGTGGAGGTGCCAGTGGAGCGCACCTTGGTGATGACGATGTTGCAACTGTCGAACTTCACGGCGCTCAATGCACTGGATGTGGTGAAGGGTATCACGGGCACGAAGAATCTTTTCGATAAGGACATCCATCAGCATGTGGATGATGGAAGAATCGTGAAGATTGGCATGGAGGGTGAATTTGATACGGAGCTGATTCTGGCTGCCAATCCTGAGGTCATCTTTATTTCGCCCTTCAAACGTGGTGGTTACGATGCCATCAAGGAGACGGGTGTGACGCTCGTGCCGCACTTGGGTTATAAGGAGCCGCATCCTCTTGGACAGGCGGAATGGGTGAAGTATGTGGGTCTCTTCATCGGCAAGGAAAAGGAGGCTGATGCATTGTTTGACGGTATCAAACAACGCTATCTGACCTTGGCGGAGAGGGTGGCGAAGGAGACCACGGAGCGTCCTACCGTCTTTAGCGGTGAGATGCATGGTGGCAACTGGTTTGCCGTGGGTGGCAAGAATCATTTGGCACAGCTCTTCCGTGATGCTGGGGCTGAGTATATTCTGAAGGATGACAACACGGGTGGGGTGCCGATAGAGTATGAGCAGATGTATGCCATAGCAGCGAATGCCGACTACTGGCGCATCCTGAACAGCTACCCTGGTGATTTCTCCTACGAGGCTTTGCGTTCGTCGGAACCGAGGAATGAACTTTTCAAGGCGTTCAAGGAGAAGCACGTGATCTACTGCAACATGAAGAAAACGCCTTACTATGAATCTTCGCCTGTGATGCCAGATGTGCTGTTGGCAGATTTGGTGGCGATCTTCCATCCTGAACTGATGGGCAATAATTATCAACCACGGTATTATCAATTGTTGAAGTGATGAAGCTTGCCTCGAAGTTCATATTGCTGTTAGTGGGTCTGCTCCTTTTCTTCGTGCTCAACCTCCTATTGGGCACGGTGAAGATTCCTCTCGATGCCATCTTTTGCATCTTGCTAGGCGATGAAAGCCAGCAGGAGATCTGGCGCAACATTATCCTGAGTTCGCGTGTGCCACAGGCTTTGACGGCCACCGTGGCTGGCGCAGGCTTGGCTGTGAGCGGACTCCAGATGCAGACCGTGTTCCGCAATCCATTGGCTGGTCCTTCGGTGTTGGGCATTTCGAATGGTGCTTCGTTGGGCGTGGCTTTCGTCGTGCTGATGTCTGGTTCGCTGGGTGGTGTGGCATTGAGTCGCCTGGGCTATCTCGGTGATGCTGCTATGTCGGTGGCAGCCATTGTGGGTGCATTAGCGGTGATGGCGTTGATTCTTTATGTATCGCAGAAGGTGAAGGGAAATGTTACTCTGCTCATCATCGGTGTGATGATTGGTTATCTCGCCACTGCCGTCATTGGTGTGCTTAAATTCTTCTCGGCAGAGGAGGACGTGAAGGCGTATGTGGTGTGGGGCTTGGGTTCGTTCGCCCGTGTCAGTGGTGACCAAATGATGCTTTTCGTCGGACTGATGACGGGTTTGTTGCCGCTGAGCATGTTGCTGTCCAAAACCATGAACCTGCTCCTTCTTGGTGATTATTATGCCAGTAACTTAGGTCTGAACCTGCGTCGTGCCCGACTCTTGGTCATCAGCAGTTCGGGCATCCTTGTCGCCATCGTCACTGCTTACTGTGGTCCCATCATGTTCATTGGTCTGGCTGTGCCGCATCTATGCCGTGCCCTTTTCCAGACGAGTGACCACCGCATCCTGATGCCTGCCACGATGCTTACGGGTGCCTGTCTTGCCCTTGTGTGCAATCTGGTGGCACGTATGCCAGGCTTCGAGGGAGCATTACCCGTCAATTCTGTCACGGCTCTGATAGGCGCACCTATCATAGCGAGTGTATTGTTCCGACGTCATCAATCAATAGAATAGTCAGTTCGCTGTGTGGAATTAAAGGCTTGCAGTGCAGGGTGCAGTGACGGATGACCGTTTGACAGAAAGCCTCCACCTGCTCGGGGGGGATGATGCCCCACAGTTCCCGCGCTAAGGTGATGTCTGCCACTTGGTCGATGACAGCAGGGGTACAGCCCGATTCTTCTAACATCTGGACGATGAACGTTTTGTTCATCGTCTGTTTTTTGCTGTGGGTGTCGAGGTGTCCTTCTGCCAGTTTCACCGCCTTGCCGAGCATGATACCGAGGGTGATGTGGGGGATGTCGAGCTCGTTGGCGATTTGCAAAGTGGCTCCAATGGCGTTACCGTATTCCACGAATGCTTGTTGGGGAAGAGTGGGGTAGTGGGTCTGTAGGAAGCCCTCACTCTTCATGCCGCTGTGTAGCACGACACGCTCTGTGCCGCTTGCTTTTGCCACTTCCATACACTTGCGGATGCTCTCGATGAAGGCCTCCTCGCTGAAGGGTTTCACGATGCCTGAGACACCAATGATGCTGATGCCGCCTTCGATGCCGAGGCGAGGATTGAAGGTGCGTTGGGCAATGGCTTCACCTTGGGGAACGGAAATGGTCACTTTAAGTGAAAAGTGAAAAGTGAAAAGTGAAGAATTTGCTACCGCTGTCACATTCTGATAAATCATTTGGCGGGGGGATTTGTTGATAGCTGGTTCGCCTGGAGGATAGTCGAAGCCGGGTAGGGTAAATTTGCCGACGCCGACACCAGCACATATTTCGAAGTGGTCGGAGGGCTCGACTTGTGCTCGTATTTCTATGCCATCCGTCACATCGGGGTCGTCGCCTGCTTCCTTGATGCAGTAGGCGTAGTCGTTGGCGTAACCGACGGGAACGTGAATGGTTTCGCCATTGGGGAGGATGACGGGCACCTTTTCGGGTGTTTCGCTTGTCAATAGGCGGATGGTCGCTGCCACCGCTGCCGCTGTTGCACAGGTGCCTGTGGTGAGTCCGCTGTGGAGGGGATAGAAATCGGGAAGCAGCTTCTCCACCATTCGTCTGAGTCCGTGTTCGCCATTCACGCAATGGAAGATGGTGGGTGTCTCAGGTCGCTTGATGGCATACATTTGCATGCCCAGCTTTCTGGCCTCTTCCACCTTCTCCAGAAAACCGCCAGAGAGACCGCTTTCTTTCATCAGGATGGCATCTGCATCAGCTGTGTTGGGGTAAAAGCACAATTGTTCATCGGTGGCACCTTGCTGATGGGCTAATTTGATGCTGCTTTCTCTGTTCAGAATGCGGTAGATAACACGACCCCCCTGTGTTTCCAAGGGTTTCAGTTTGGAAATGCTTTGTACACCCGTTGTGGCAAGGAGCGTCCCTCCATGGACTTTGGAGTAGAGATCAGAATAGTCATCAATCCACGTGATGTCCTCCTCTCTCGGAGGGAAGATACGTTCGAAGCGTATGGCAGGGAGATGCAGTTTCTCCGCCACTTCCGCCACCGTCTGATGCAGCACTTCGGCAAACGGGTGTGAGGCATCCACTAACAGTTTGATGTTGTGTTCCTGACAGAAGGTAATCATGGCAGTTGCATCCATAGCGCCACTCACAGCCACTCCATGATGCAGGGGTACGTCCTGCTCACCCGTCTTGGTGCTGTAATAGAACGTGTTGCCGCTATCTTCAAGGGTCTCTATCGCCTTGCGACCTTCCGTGGTGCCTCCGAAAACAAGTAACATAAGCTATTGTCCTTTCCTGAACAGATGGGTGAAGTGCTTGTTATAGAGTTCGGAAAGACCCTGACGGTTGTCGATGGCTTCACCCACGACGAGCATGGTGGTCAAGGTCAGGTTGTTGTCGTGGACGATTTTGGCAAGGTCTTTGAGCTGCCCACGATAAATCTTTTGGTCTGGCCATGTGAGATGGTAGCATGCTGCAACGGGCGTGTCGGCCGGATATTCTTGGAGGAGTTCGCGCTGTACATCATCCACGATGGCGGCAGAGAGGAAGATGCACATGGTGGATTGGCTCTTGGCGAGGAGGTGCAGTTGTTCTTTTTCAGGCATAGGAGTACGTCCTTCACCTCGGGTGAGGATGATGGTTTGTATACGTTCAGGGATGGTGAATTGACTGCGGAGTTCGGCAGCAGCGGCAAGGAAGGAGGAGATGCCTGGGGTGATGTGGTAGTCCATACCATTAGCGTCAAAGAACGCCATCTGTTCCTGAATGGCACCAAAGATACAGGGGTCGCCTGTGTGGAGACGCACGATGAAATGCCCCTTGTCGTAATGCTCCTTCATCAGGGCACATTGTTCTTCAAGGTTCATGTCGGCAGAAGAACGCACCACAGCGCCAGGCTTGTGGCACTCTGTCAATGCCTTGGGCACCAAAGAACCTGCATAGAGAATGAGATCTGCCCTTTCGAGCATCTTGCGACCTCGAACAGACACGAGATCGGGGTCGCCAGGACCAGCACCCACGATTTCGATGTGACCGATGGAAGGATTTAGAGTTGAGGGTTTAGAGTTTAGCGTGCGAAGATGCTGTTTGTCGATGGCAAGGGCGGCTGTCCAGTTCTTGCCTTTGATTTTGGGGACGATGAGTTTTCCATGATTGGAACCGAGAATCGCTGCAGCTTCGCAAACAGAGGGTGTGCCGATATGTTTCTGAACGGTGGAACTGGGATGGGGTACTTCGACCTTTGCCAATTCATCGGCAGTGAAGAACATCACTTCTTCGTTATAGACATTTCTCAGTTCCTCCACAAATGGCTCGTCCGCCTTTACATCGATGGTACAATAGCGATGGGCACATGGGAGAATGCCCCGATCAGCAAATGCTTGGTCTATTTCGTCATAAATCCACTCGTAATCCTGTGGATGGTGTGCCAAACCAAAACCGATGGTGCCCACCATAGGAACGAAATGGAGTTCAAGCATTCCCTCTGGTGCATGCTGAATGAACGGCGATACAATGATGATGAGCTTGTACTTCTTAGGGTCAGCCTCGCGGATGTTGTTGATGAGCGTCACATGGGCTGGCAGCGTCTTCTCCAAATAATCGGTGCCCTCATCGCGGATTTCCATCAGCAGGGCTGTAGGTTTGCGATTGACAAAGGCGAAGATGCAGTTATTCATGTCCTCAATATCGCTGGCAACAGGCCAATCAAAACGCTTCTCAAAGGTATCGAGTGCCCACAAACCAGCATTGTCGCTCTGGGTGGTAATGACCTCATGTGCTCCTATCATCGTTGCGATATCACGTGCCAATTCGTTAGCTCCTCCCACATGTCCGCTGAGCACAGAGATGACATTCAGTCCTAAACTATCGACACAAACAACGGCAGGGTCTTCGTGTTTATCTTTGATGTAGGGGGCGATGGTTCGTACGCAAATGCCCATCGCACCGATGAAGACAAAGGCGTCAAAGTCCTTCCAACGCTTGCCTACCTCTTGGCGGCTAATGACAATAGCGTCAAATGCTCGTTCTATCGTTTGAGCTATCTGTTGACCAGCCTCACTAATCTGAATAATTGCTACTTTCTGCATTTGAGTATTTCTATAGGGTGATGTTCATCTATTACTATTCTCATGGGATGCTCTTGTGTGAGACCCAGTTCTTGGCAGGTTTCGTCCCAGAGCTGATGGCTGTCGGTAGTTACCTTAGGCGCTTTCACACTGTTCATCACCATACAACCTTCATTTGTCAATACCGTCAATACCTTTTTCATGATTTCTTTCAGTCGCCCTCCATGTCCACCTATAAATACAGCATCGGGGCGGGGGAGTGAAGAGATGTCCGTTTCGAGGAAATCACCGATATTCACGTTGATGCCTGGTGCTCCGAACTTGCGTGCGTTTTCATCTATGATAGCCTTGCATTCAGGACGAATTTCGAAGGCTTCGATGTGCAGATGAGGGAACTGCAAGCGTGCCTCTATGGAGATACTTCCCGTGCAGAAACCGATGTCCCAGAGTACATGTCTCTTTGGCAGGTCAAGGGCTTGAAGTGTCAACAGTCGGATGGGCATCTTGGTGATCATCTTCTCGCGTCCATCAAGGAGCGTGAACTCATGGTCGGGGATGCCGAATGGTCGTACACGTTGGGATGTCTGTTGCAGAATGATACAGTTGGGATGGTCATACGTGGTCTGTTCGTCGTAGGAACTTACACATTCTTTTTCTTCATTGCCCAGATGCTCCCCGATAGTCATGTGGTAGTTCGTATAACCGTATTCTGTCATGCGCTGATGGATGGTGTGTGGTGTCTTCGTCCTGTCGGTCAGACAGCCTATCATCGTTTCGCCCTGAATCAGGGCCTCGTCCAGTTGTTGCCAGTCACGGCCTGTCAGCGACACTGTATGCATATCGTGATAAGCCACACCCATCCGATGAACCAACATCTGAAGTGAGTTGGGGGATGGGAACACCTTCATCGTCACATTCTTGCACTCACGCTGTACCGTGTTGGCAAAACCGAAGAAGAGCGGATCGCCTGAGGCAAAGATGACAATGTGGTCATAATGTTCATATTGCTCAAACACATGATCCAAAGGAACGGTAATGTCTATCCACACAGCACCTTCTGGTAGCAGTGATGCGACGATTTCGTGATGACGCTTACCGCCAGAGAATACCCTTCCAGATTTGATGATGTCCATCACTTCAGGAGGGAACCATTGTTGACGGCTGTCGCTGATTCCTATGATGTCACATTGCTTCATAAGTCACGTCCAGGTTTGAGTTGCTCTGCATCGTCAAAAGTCAGGATGGCGTTGCAGAGGGTGGCGGCGAGGTTGCTACCGCCTTTACGTCCTTCAACAATGATTTTGGGAATGTCCTTGAAAGGTTTGACCATGTGCTTCGATTCCTTCACATGCACAAAGCCGACTGGTGCGGCGATGATGCCAGCAGGGTGGGCTTTACCCTTGCGGATGAGGTCGCAGAGTTCCATGAGAGCAGTGGGAGCATTGCCGAAAGCATAGAGGGCATCTGGGTGTTCCTGTACGGCGAGACGGATACCTGCCTGTGTCCTCGTGATACCCTTTTCCGTTGCCATTTCTGCGGTACGTGGATCACTGAGGTAACACTTGGCCTCGATGCCGAGCCGTTGGAGTGCACCTTTGCGAATACCGCTTGTCACCATCGTCACATCGGTCACTATGGTCTTCAGCGAGCCGTCCTTAACCTTATTATATAACGCCTCTACGGCATGGTCATCCGTATAGAGAATCCTTTCCATATCGAAATCGGCAGTGGTATGGATGGCGTGGAGGAGTGCCCATAGATGGTCTACAGGATAGTTTTTCCGTCTCAGCTCACTACTGATGGTGCGGAACGACTCTATCATAATCTGCTGCCCAGGCTTCACGTCGGACTCTTGCTTCTCGCGATAGTAGCCACGAGGCGTAATGATTTTCTCATCTGTGATATACGATTGCGAATTACCAATCAGGATGACGGTAAACATATCTACAGCCTCTGGATCGAACTCGCCGAGGGTCGTTACCTTGATTTCCTGTTCCTCTCTGCCAGCTTGACGCACATAACCAACGGGTGTTTCCGCAGCTCGATACTTTAGGTAAATCTCCTGCAAACGATAGAGTTGCCAATAACGCCCATGCGACTTGGGATTATACACAGCAGTCACGAAGTCGCCCATAGCGGCAGCCTTGATACGTCGTTCGATGACTTCCCAAGGTGTCATCAGGTCACTTAAAGAGATGATGCAAAGGTCGTGACCAATAGGGGCACCGAGCAGGGATGCCGCTTTCTGGAAAGCCGAGATGCCTGGCAAGGCCTCCACAACGATGTCGCTGTGCCGCTCCCGTTTCATCTCAAAAATCAGCGGTGTCATACCGTAGATGCCAGCATCGCCAGAAGAGATGGCCACAACGGTCTTGTCCTGTTCTGCCAGTTGGAAGGCTTGTTCCGCACGTTCGCGTTCATGCTTCATGCCTGTGTCGATACACTCGCACCCCTCTTTCAGATAAGGTGTGATAAATTGAAAATAGTATTTGTAGCCAACGACCACATCTGCCTCACCCACAGCTTTGATAACTGCCGGTGTGATATCTTCAGGGCTACCTGGCCCGATGCCTGCAACGATAATCTTTTTCATACGGCGGCAAAGATAGTGATTATTTCAATACGCTCCAAGCGATTGAAGAGGTTATTGCTTGAACTTCACTTTGAGTCCGACGGTGAGCATTCTGCCTGGATGATAGAGGGCATATTTGCGCGCAGAGGAGTCGATGCGATGATCGGTCTTGTTGAAGATGTTATCCAGTCCGAGGCTGGGCTCGATGAGTGCCCAATTCGTGCAGTCGAATGTATGTGTCGTGTTGATATTCCACAGACCGTAACCGGGTGCATTCTCATACGATCCGGTGTAGTAGGTCTTGGATTGGAGTCTGCCGTTCAGGTTCACGTTCAGTGCATATCTGTGCCACGCATGGTGGTAATTCAATGCCACTGTTCCCGTATTCCGAATGCTACGTTCCAACACGCTCCATTCACTCCCGCTCTTGGTTCTTGCGTAGGTGTATGCCCAGTTGGCAGAGAGATTGAATCCTTGGAACAAATTGGCAGACACATTCACCTGCACGCCCTTCACGTCGCCCTTATCGCTGTTCTGATAGAGGGCGTAGCTCTCCAACTTGTCCGCCTCTGCCGCAGTCATCTCAGGGAACTCCCCTCGGAGCATTGCAAGCGACGTCGCGTCTGTGTCGATGTTCTTCTTCACGACCATATCATTGATGCGGTTATAGTATCCCGTCACGCTCATCAGCAGCTTGTCGGTGTGATACTCAGCATTGAGCGAGAAGTAGTTGCTCTTCTCGGGCTTGAGGTCGCGATTACCAAAACTAATCTGCGGCTTAGCACGATTGATGGCATAGTAGTGGTAATATAGCTCATCCAATCCTGGTGCACGGAAACCTGCAGAGTATGTGGCACGGAAGTTGAATGCGCCAGGTGAATACATCAGCGTCACCTTTGGAGTGAAATGATTGCCAAAGGTTTGGTGATGCATGTAGCGTGCCACGACAGTCGCCGTGAGGTACTGCAGGAACTTCTGCTCATGCTGTCCGTAAAGTGCGAAGGTGTATGCTCCCTTGTCGATACTGCCTGATGTGGCTTCAAGCTCATCCCTGCGCCAGTTGGCTCCAAGTATGGTGGTAGAGTTCTGCATCAGTCCCAAGACAGACTTGAGGTCAGCCTCGTAGGCATGCTGCTTCTTAGAAAGAACAAAGTCGCCCACTTGATTGGTCTTGGTCGCCACATCGTATTCCTTGCCATATCGGAATCGGTCGGCAGTGAACGTGGCTTGCACGGAGTTCTTGGATGTGAACTTGTAGATGCCGCCAGCATTCCATCGGAAACCCTTGTACTGCATCTCGTAGTCCGTGCCGCCTGTAATGTCTTCCCGTGTGTTCGGACGGTCAGTGAGTTTATAGGAATAGTCGAAACCTGCATTAAAAGCCAACTTGTCGATGGGTGCATAAGTGAACTTCTGTCCCACAATATTGGAACGGTAACCTGTATATAGTGGCGCAATGGTTGGCTGTGTCTCCGTGTCCGAACCCTTCACATACTCTAATCCGTTGTTCTGGTAACTATCAGCACGGTCGTGTGTGAACGATGTGTACGAACCAAAGCCATGCGTGAAGATGTCCAGCGTAACAGCCTCCGTCAGTTGTCCTTTGCCCGACACCCTTGTATTGCTCTCTACACAGATGAGGTTCTGTGTGGGTTGGTCGGTGATGATATTGATGACACCAGCAATGGCATCCGAACCATACAACGAGGAAGCCGCACCATCCAACACCTCGATGCGTTTCACTCTCGCCATGTTGATGCGGTTTAAATCCACATTGTTGGATATATCACCCGTCAGCTTCTGTCCATTCACGAGGATGAGAATGTACTTGTTCCCCAAGCCATTCAACCTAAGGAAACTCCCCATTGAATTGGGTGCCATCGACACCTGAGGCATCATACGGGTCAAGGCACCGTCGAACGTGCTGATGCCTTGCTCATGAATCTCCTGCGCAGAGAGTACACGCACTGGCGTGGCTGTGGATTTCAGTCGCTGATGATGTCCCGAACCCGTGACAACCACAGGATTAAGATTATACGTCCGTTCCGTCACAGTGGAGTCCACACGCTCCATCTTGTGTACTTGGGCAAAAGCGGCGCCCCCGCACGAGAGCGCCGCCACAAACAACACTTTTTTAATCATTGATATTTAATGGACTATTCTTCATCAGGAGCCGTAGTCGGCGTAGAGAGTGCATCCTCGGTGCCCAACTTGTTGATGGCCTCTTTCGTATGGTTCATCCAGAGTTTGCGCACAGCAGAACGCTCAGCGAGAGCAGGGATGTAGTCAGTGCCAGCAGCGTAGCCCTTCTTGCAAGCCTCCTTGAAGGTGGTTTCATAAGCAACTGTCTCGATGCCTGCAGCATTGAACATAGAGAACCAGCTTTCCTCATCCTCATCGTCAGCCATATCGTTGTGAGCATGGTCACCGGCGATGGACATCAGTACGAACAACTGTGCCTTAGTTGCAGTGTTGGCAGG
Organism: Bacteroidaceae bacterium; assembly: GCA_017614895.1. Classification (GTDB taxonomy): domain Bacteria; phylum Bacteroidota; class Bacteroidia; order Bacteroidales; family Bacteroidaceae; genus Minthosoma. The sequence continues at coordinate 11,504 of JAGAAZ010000054.1, forward strand.
GTAGTTAACGTCTAAGCTGATAGCACCAACTTCATAAGTGACGTCACGCCCGGCGATGTTTGCCAGCACGTCGTCCACCAGTGTCTGATCCATATCCACAGTGCCCACATAGTAGTTCTCGTTGAGGGCGCGGAGATATTGCTCCAGTTGCACATAGCGGATATTACCACCATAGTAATCGTAACCTTCTGGATTACCATGACCCATGAATGCCACTATGCCCTCAGTAACGGCAGCCTTGATGTCAGACTCGTTGTTCAGCACCTTTGCCAATTCCTCTGCATCACTCTCCTCAGCCATGAGCGGAGTGCCAATCACCACGTTGCGGTCGAGGCTTTTCATGTATGCATCGGTGAAGTTTCCGTTCTTGTTGTTCATGAAGTTCTTTACATAAGAGTCGCGCACGTTGCGGTACTCTTCACCAGGAATTACCTGCAGAGACTGCACTACAATCTGCTTGTAGCCTGCCTGACCAATGGCTGTGAGCCAGTGCTCTGGGTCGTAGTAGCTCTTAGGAGCCTCATTCTCACCTGCACGGGCATTGTTGATGCATTCGATGGAAGAGAAGGAGAGGTACACATCCCAACCCGGGAAGTTGGCTTTATAGTCGTCCACCACTTTCTCGAAGGTGTCGTAAGCCTGTCCCCAAGTGGAACCGAAAGCAACAATCAGGATCACCTTGTCGTTCTTCTTCTGCTTGTTGACCATGTTGGTCACTTCCTGTTGATACTTCTGATAGTTCGATGAGTTGTCATCGTCGTCGCTACAAGCGGTGAAGCTCATAGCCGTCATGAGGGCTACTGCAGCCGCCATGAGAAACTTAATTGTCTTCATTGTCGTTTTGATTTAAAGAGTTAGACTTATAGTTATTGAAAAGTTTTTTGCCATGATTGAATCGGATGGTGAAAGCGGCATACATGGTGATGCCTGGGGTGGTGGTGCCAAGATGCAAGCCGTGGTCGGTCTTATCTACATAATTGAATATATTATCAATGCCTGCCTCCACATTAAAGTTGAGTGGTCTTTGCTTGCCACGTTTGGCACTGAACGCATAGTTGCCTGTCAGTCGCCACAACTGATAGCCCTTGCCGTTACCGTTGAGCTGGTAATATCGTTTGGTCGATGCACGTCCATAGATGCCAGCTCCCCACGTGTTCTCGTTCTTCATCGTGTGGTTCCAAGTCACATAGCAGTTACCTTTGTGGTGTGCCATACCGTCGATGACCACATTCTTTAATGCATCATCTTCCGTATCATACATCTTTGCATCGGTGTCCAAGTAACTGTATCCGAGTCCTGCTGTCCATTCTTTATTGAAGCGGTAGCGTAGGGTCACGTCCGCTCCGTATGTCTTGGCCGATTCCAAATTCTGGTAACGACGAGTTTTGATGGGTAGATACTTCGTGTATAAGTCGATGGGGGCTTCGTTGTTCGGAATGGTGACGAGGGAAATCATGTCGTCCACCTGATTGTAGTAGCCTGTGGCGGTGGCGGAGAATCCTCCGTGATTGTACTCGATGCCTAACGAGAAATAGTTACTGGCCTGAGGCTTCAGGTTGGTGTTGCCGAGGAAGAGATAGGTGCCGTTCATGTTGCGCACATACTGATAATAGAGTTCCTTTGGGGTAGGAGTTTTGAACCCTTGGCTCCATGTGGCACGAATGCGCAAATCGTTCCATTTGATCATCGTGGATACCTTTGGCGTAAGGTGCCAACCGAACTGCTGATTCTTATTCAAACGCAATCCTGCTGTCACATTGAACCACTCCACTGGGTCATATTCGTCTTGCACATAGAGCGCCTCCGTATTGTCTGTGGCCTTGCCTCCTTCCACCCGATTCGGTGCTTTCAGCCAGTCGTAGCGCCACTCCATGCCTGTGCTCAGACGTTGGTGGTGGGGCAGGGTGAACACTCCCTTCAGATGTGCCATTGTCCGTTGCTGATCACTCTGCAATTGGTGTTGTCCAGGGTAGTAAGGAAAGTAAGAGGTAGGCTGTCCGTTCACATACCCATCGGTTAGCGTGACAGCAGTGAATTCATAGTAGTAGGCATGACGGTTCCAATCCACGTCGAGGGTGATGAGGTCGGTTTCGTTCAGTTTCCACTTGCCACCAACAGAAGCTGAGGCGTTGTTGTAGCGCATGTCGAAGGTCTTCACGTCCACCCCTGGATGCTTGCCGCTGGGACGGTAGATGCGCTTGCGGTAGAGCGTGCCGTCAGCGTAGAGTTCAATGTCTTTGTTGAACGTATAGGTGAGGTGCTCTGCCACTTGCCAGTTGGTGTATCGGTTCACGGTCTTGTTGCGCGAGTCGGTGATGACAAACTCCGTCTGATGGGGGTCTTCCCGAGAGGTGTTCTGCCATCCGTCGCTATGCTGCAACTGGAAGTTGGTGTAGCTGCTTAGTTTGCCGAAGTTCAGGGCGATGCCGTTGTGCTGGCGCAATTCTCCATAAGAACCTCCTCGTGTAGTGTTCTCGAAAAGGAATCCCTCGGTGCTGTGCTTCTTGGTGATGATGTTCACCACACCAGCGATGGCATCACTTCCGTAAAGTGCCGATGAAGCTCCCTTCACAATTTCTATTTTCTCGATGTTGTGCGGGTCTATGAGTCCGAGGTCATTTTCTCCACCACTGTCTCCGTGAATGCGTTTGCCATCGATAAGGATCAGTATGTAGTTGTTGCCCAGTCCGTTCATCTGCATCTGACTACCCATATCGCCTTCGTTGAAGGCAAACGATGCTGTCAGACCAGAGAGGATGTCTGCCAGCGAACTGCCTGAGAAGTTCTTCAGCATCTGCTTATCGATGACCTCCGTCTGCACGGGCGCATCCTTCAGCAGGTGCTGGGTGCCAGTACCTGTCACGACCACCTCCTGCAGCGAATCACCCTGCACGATGTCTTGTGCCAACAATGTCAGGGTGAGGCACATGAGTGCCAATCCCGTCATCAATCTTCTCATAAGAATGTCGTGTTATCACGCATAGTCCTGTGCGTGTGTACATTATTATATTTGGTCTTGGCAGGTCTTCTGGCTTTCCCCCGGTCCGCTCGCCTTCCCGATTCCTCAGTGGCTTGTTGTGAGTGGACGTTGATAAAAGGGGATTACAGCTGCAGGTACAGCTCCGGATTTGCACCGGATTCCCTTGCATCGATATGCTCGATTACCAATTTCGGTGGCAAAGATACAACTTTTTTTATTAACCTGTCCATTTTTCGGATTTTTTTTTCTAACTTCGCATTCCGATGACACATTCTTTTCTCATATCAGCCCCCACAAGTGGCTCAGGCAAGACAACCGTTGCCCGAGGGTTGATGGCGTTGCTGGTGAAGAAGGGAAGGGTGGTTCAACCGTTTAAGTGCGGACCTGACTACATTGACACAAAATTTCATGCTGCCGTCTGTGGCCGCCCCAGTATCAACCTCGACACTTTCATGGCGACAAAGGAGCATGTAAGGGAACTCTTTTCCCGTTATGGCGTAGATGCCGATGTGTGCATTGTGGAGGGCATGATGGGACTATTCGATGGCTATGACCGCGACAAAGGTTCATCGGCAGAGATTGCCAGCGTCTTGGATATGCCTGTGGTGCTGGTGGTCGATGCCAAGTCTGCTGCCTACTCGATGGCAGCTTTACTGTCGGGCTTTCTTCATTTTCGTGAAGATGTCCGCATTGTTGGAGTCATCTTCAACAAGGTGGCTTCTGAACGTCATCGACAAATGCTGGAGGAAGTGTGCGAAGACCTGCAATTGGAATGTTTTGGTTTCCTGCCAAAGCATACAGAATTGGAACAGGGTTCACGTTATTTGGGACTTGACTTTTCTGAAGAGACAAAGAATGAAACATTGATTAAACTGTTAGAGGAGAACGTGCAATGGGAAAGACTTTTACAGTTGTGATGGCAAGAAATGCCGAATCGTTCTCTTTCTATTATCAAGAGAACCTTGACCGATGGGCAAGCGAAGGGAAAAGCATCACTTTCTTCGATCCTGAGAAAGAGGTGCCCGACCTGACCGATTGTGACCTGCTCTACCTGCCAGGTGGCTACCCCGAGAAACATTTGGAGGCATTGGTGAAGATGGAACAGACACGTCAGTGCATCCGTGACTATGCTGAACGGGGAGGACGCATTCTGGCAGAGTGTGGCGGCATGATGTACCTGTGCCAGAGCATCGTGACCGATAAAGAGGAATATCCCATGTGTGGAGTTCTTCCTTATAAGATTACAGCTCGAAAAGCAGACCGCAAACTCTCCTTAGGTTATCGCCGTTTTGTCCTCGACGGAAAGGAGTATCGAGGACATGAGTTCCATTATACGCAATTTGTGGACCAAAGACCTCAGTCTGTCACTCAGGTTTATAATGCCAAGGGTGAGCCAGTGGATACACCTGTGTTTAAGTATAAGAATGTGCTGGCGAGCTATACACACTTGTATCAGATATGAAGAAAACATAATTATACATAAAAGTGGGTACAAATATAGGGATAATTCCATGATTATTCTTACATTTGCATGAAAATATGCGAAAATAGGCTGCACCTCAGCAATTGAAGCAAGCATCATTGCATTCGGTTTGCACTATCTTTGCAAGGATTATTTCAAGAAATAAGGTTTGAGGCGTATGATAGACCAGATTATAGCCATATTCCTATTGAGCATCGGAGCTCTACTTGATGGGAGCATCCATGCAATTGAAGCGAATGGGCTATCACATGACAAAAATTGATTGATAAAAGAATAATTATGATGCAATTCAAGAAAGGACTGGGCTGGAAAGCCTGTTATGATGAAGAGCGTAACCTCTACACGGCACAGACCTCGTGGAGAGGTGATTATCATCTTTATGAAATCAATGCGGAAATATGGAATCAGCTTGGCGAGCCAGATGTAGATGCAGACGAGCTAATTCATTCCGGACGTCACCTTTATTACAGCGAGGACAGTCCTATTGGACCACCCACGGATATGGTCATTGATGAGAACTATGCCGAATTATGTTCTTGGACAGAAATCCAGGAAAGTGGAAATGTCATGCCTAAAGAATTAACAGACTTTGCTGTGGATCTTTGGGAGAATGAAGAAACCCGTGAACAAAGAAAAAAGCAGAACGAAAGTAAATGATGAAGATAATAGACGACAATTTGATTAACGGCTTGGTGGAAAAGGCAAAGCAGTCACCACGACTGAGAATGAACTACAACTTTCATCAGAGCCTTAATGACAAGTGCCACCGATTCCTCAATGCTTTGGAGCCAGGCACTGTCATTCCCGTACATCACCATCCCACCAAGGACGAGACCTTTGTGATTCTGAAGGGTAGGGTAAGGGTATCGACGTACAATGATGATGGCGAGGTCATAGAATCATGCATTCTCAGTCATGAAGATGGCAAATACGGCGTTGATATCCCCAAGAATGTTTGGCACGGCGTAGAATGCCTTGAACCGAGCGTGCTTCTGGAGTGTAAAGAAGGTCCATTTATTGAACATGAAGTGGATGGAATCTTGAAGATAAAGAATCAACATAACTAAGAAGAACTATGAACATTGAGCAGGTACGAGAATATACATTGTCACTCCCTGGTGTAACCGAAGACCAGCCGTTTGGTGATGACAATATCACCTTCCGCTTGGAGGGGAGGATCTTCATGTGTCTATGGTTGGGCGGTGGCACGCATGATATGCAGAATTCAGAACCAAGACTTGCCTTGAAGTTGTCCCCTGAAAGGAATGAGGAACTTAGGGCACAATTCTCTGCTGTGACACCAGCCTGGCATTGGAATAAAAAACATTGGAACGATGTGTATTACGAGCAATTGGACGATTCGTATATCAGGGATTGGATTAAAGAGTCACATCAACTTGTCGCATCAAAACTTCCTAAGTTGGTCAGACAAAAGTATATATAAGTATGAGGCATTATCATCAACTTTGTTCGAAACTTTCTATATTCTTCTCTTGGGTGTCCTGAATGGCATCTTCATAGCCGGTCAATGCAGAAAAGGGTGCAAACTGTGCTGCACGGTTCCACATCGACATTTGCGGATGGCGCTTCGAAACATGATGTGGCAAGTGAATAATATCGTTGTATTCATTGGTCATTTTTCATTTCTCCTTTTTCTGTTAGGGTATCGCCCGCTCTGTGTCCTCCAATCTGTTTGTTGCGCTCCTTGGCTGTGGCACCATCCTCAAAGTTTAGACCTCTGAGAATGGCGTTCTTGCCGAAACGTTGTTTGATTTTCAATTGTGCTTCCTGCATTCTTCGCTCCTTGTCAAGGCGTGCTTGTTCTTCCTGACGTTGCTGGGCTACTGCTTCATAGTCGGTGAAGAGGTCAAGCTGTTGTGGAACTCTTTCTTTTGCTGCTATGGATGCCTCTGAAACCACATGGTTGGTTGTCAAATTCAGTCTTCTGATGAGCAAATCAGGATTCACGCAACGTTGATAGAGTTCTATCGCACCCTCCATGATCAGTCGCGATGACGATGTGGGTTTCTCGAAGTTGAACGTGCCGTGAGCGTGCTTGGGCACGGGTTTGCCGTAGTGGTTGGTCGTCACCTCACCATGATACTTGGCGCGTATCTCGGGGCGTGTCAGACTTTCCGCATCGTAACCTACGGTCAGCACCAGTTGGTCTGTGACGAGTCGTTTTGCCACCAAGTCGAGTGCCATTCCTTCTGCCATCTCCTGTATCACCACACGGGCTTTCTTCCAAGTGTATGGTTCCTGCAACACCTGCCCGCTGCTGAAGCTGTTTGTCTCTGGACGATAGGCTTTCACTGCCTCCATCGTACAAGGTTCCCATCCCCACGCATGATCTATCAGCAATTCGGCATTCACGCCAAACAGCTGGTAGAGCAGTTCTTCATTTTCAATAGACATCCTTGCCAGCTTGCCCATTGTGTCAATGCCATAGAGAGCCAGCTTCTGAGCGATGCCACGTCCCACTCGCCAAAATTTGGTGATAGGTTGATAGTCCCAGAGTTGCTGACGATAGGACATCTCATCCAATTCGGCAATACGTACTCCATCCTTGTCTGCAGGCATCTTCTTCGCCACGATATCCATTGCCACTTTGCAGAGATACATGTTCGTGCCTATACCGGCTGTTGCTGTGATGCCTGTCTGTGAAAGCACGTCACGAATCATTTTCATCGCCAATTCATGTGCCGTCATCTTATAGCTGCGTAGATATGCTGTCACGTCCATGATGACCTCGTCGATGCTATACACATGGATATCTTCTGGTGCGATATATTTCAGATAGATGCTGTAGATTTTCGAGCTGACTTCGATGTAGTGAGCCATCTGTGGAGGTGCCGCTATATAGTCAACGGCCCAATCGGGGTGAGCCTGTAATTCTATGTCGGATGTCGATTTACCTGTCAACCTCCTTGTGGGAGATTTCATCTGTCGTTCATAGTTCACCTCTCGAATCCTCTGCACAACCTCAAATAATCTTGCACGTCCACCAATGCCATAAGCCTTTAAGGAAGGGGAAACCGCCAAACAAATGGTCTTTTCCGTCCGACTCACATCTGCCACCACAAGGTTTGTGGACAGAGGATTGAGTCCCCTGTCCATACATTCCACTGAAGCGTAAAACGACTTCAGGTCAATGGCAATATATGTCCGCGGTGCGTCCTGCATCTAACGAGTGCCATTATGCCTTGTTGAATTTCTCCTTGGGCTGCTTGCAACGGGGGCAGCGCCAGTCGTCAGGCAGGTCTTCGAAGGCCACGCCGTCGTGCTCGGCCGGGTCGTATACGTAGCCACAGACGGAGCATACATATTTGCCGCTGGCCTCCTGTTTAGCGAAATCCACTTCTGCAAGAACCGTCGGCACGGGATTGTCGAGGTCCATCACACGCTTGGCCTCCAGATTCTCGTAGCCCTGCGGGGTGTGAGTACCCATATACACGGTGGGGTTGTTGCGGACGAATTCACGTACTCGGTCCAGTGTCTCACGGGCTGCGGGCAGGTCGTCATAAAC
>JAGAAZ010000055.1 GCA_017614895.1 Bacteroidaceae bacterium
GTATGAGGACACGCCCGACCAGTTGAAAGCCACGCAGGATGTGAAGGCGGATATGGAAAAGGCTCGTCCGATGGACCGATTGGTGTGTGGCGATGTGGGCTTCGGAAAGACAGAAGTGGCGATACGTGCAGCGTTCAAGGCTGCGACCGATGGCAAGCAAGTGGCAGTGATGGTGCCGACGACCGTATTGGCTTATCAGCACTACCAGACATTCTCCTCACGACTGAAAGAGTTTCCCGTCAGGGTGGAATACCTCACTCGTGCCCGTTCTGCCAAAGATACCAAAGAGGTGTTGGAAGACCTCAAGGCTGGCAAGGTGGATATCATCATCGGTACACACAAGCTGATTGGCAAGCAGGTGCAGTTCAAGGATCTCGGACTTCTTATCATCGACGAGGAGCAGAAGTTTGGCGTATCGACCAAGGAGAAACTGCGTGCGATGAAAGTGAATGTGGATACGCTCACGATGACAGCGACACCGATTCCGCGTACCTTGCAGTTCTCGCTGATGGGCGCCAGGGATTTGTCCATCATCCAGACACCACCCCCGAACCGCTATCCAATCCAGACGGAGATACACACTTTCTCGCCAGAGATATTCGCTGAGGCGATCAACTTCGAGATGAGCAGGAACGGACAGGTGTTCATCGTCAACAATAAAATCAGCAACCTGCACGAACTGGAGGAGATGATTCATAAGTATGTGCCCGATGCTCGTGTGTGTGTCGGTCACGGACAGATGAATCCGCAAGAGTTGGAGAAGGTCATCCTCGACTTCATGAACTACGACTACGATGTGATGCTCTCCACCACCATCGTGGAGAACGGCATCGACGTGCCCAATGCCAACACCATCATCATCAACAGCGCACAGAACTACGGACTCAGCGACATTCACCAGATGCGTGGACGTGTGGGACGCAGCAATCGCAAGGCGTTCTGCTACCTCATCGCTCCCCCACTCGCTGCCCTCAACGACGTGACCCGTCGCCGTTTGCAGGCAGTGGAGAATTTCAGCGATTTGGGCAGTGGCATCCACATCGCCATGCAGGATCTTGACATTCGTGGGGCGGGCAATATGCTGGGTGCTGAACAGAGCGGATTCATCACAGACCTCGGTTATGAGACCTATCAGAAGATTCTGAACGAGGCGGTGGCGGAACTGAAGGAGAATGAGTTCACCGACCTCTTTGCCGAAGAGGACAAGGACGAGGAAGGAAGACTGAGTGGCGAGCATTTCGTGACCGAGACCAATATCGAGAGCGACATCCAGGGCTTCTTCCCCGAAGAGTACGTGCCCAGCAGTGGCGAGCGCATGAGCCTCTACCGCGAACTCGATTCCCTCTCCTCGCCCAAACAGTTGGAGGACTACAAGAAGCGCCTCGTGGACCGTTTCGGACAGATTCCCGACGTGGGCGAATCGCTCCTCACCGTCATGCCCATCAAGTGGGCAGCCCAGCGTCTCGGCATCGAGAAGGTGGTGCTCAAGATGGGGCGCATGATTCTCTACTTCGCCCTCGAAGATGCCTACTTCCAGAGCCGCGCCTTCGAGAAAGTCCTCAACTACGTCGCCTCCCATGGCAGAGCCTGTGTACTCCGCGATGGAGACAGGAAGTCGCTCCTCATCAAGGGCGTGAAGACGATGGAGGGAGCATTCGACATCCTGAGGAACATGGAGAACCCCAGGCAATCAATCAACAGATCATGAAACTGAAAGTTAGTTATATATATATATTAAATGTAAAACAATGAAATCATTCTATTCAACACTTCTGGCGGCACTCTGCATGATGGCGGCCGCCACATTCACCACCTCATGCAACGATGAAGACCCTGGCAATGCGCCAACCACACCGGAAGAAACCAGAAACATGATCATAGGCCTGTGGAAGAGTACAACCATTTTTGACAAGGACAATCCTGTTGACGGCTACTATTGGGAATTCACTGCCGACGGCCAATTGCTTCGTTCTTTTCATGTAAAGCCCAAAGCCCAGGGTAAGTATGCCCAGTTTCAAGGGCAATATGTTGTTTACTACCAAGCGCACTATTCCCTCAGCTTTGACGGGAGATCCACCCCTACCAGTTTTTCTCTCGACATAGAAGGGGAATCATCCAACCTATGGATTCACGAATTCACGGACAAGAAATTCAATTACTCATACCAGGAAGGGAAGTGGGTAGGCGGATGGGAGGGAATCCACTACGATTGGGTGGATGGCGGCACCTTTGTGGCTGTCAACAAAACCTTTGCCTACACGGTTTTCCTTACAGAAAAAGAGTTTCTAGAATGGCAAATATCAGACTTCGTCGATCGTCGAATAGAAAAGTAGCCACGCAGTAGCATGAATTTGCGCAAAGCCGAAAAGAGGGACGCGATTGCTCGTGTCCCTCTTTTGTTTTATCTTTACTTTCCGATTGTCAGTCAATCTCTTCGTCAGCCTCGTATCCGCCCATTTCGCGGATGGCGTTCTTGAGCAGGGTGTACTGCTGGAAGAGGTGGTTGACAGGTTCCTCGCCCTGCGTGTAGTCGTGCATCGGAGCCTTGAGGAAGAAGGAGAGGAAGCGCTGGATGCCGCTCTTGCCTGCACGTGCAGCGAGGTCGCTGAGCAGGCAGAGGTCGAGCAGAAGCGGAGCGGCAAGGATGGAGTCGCGACAGAGGAAGTTAATCTTGATCTGCATGGGGTAGTTCATCCAGCCGAAGATGTCGATGTTGTCCCAACCCTCCTTGTTGTCGTTGCGAGGAGGATAGTAGTTGATGCGCACCTTGTGGTAGTACTGGTTGTCCTCGTCGTTGCCATGACCATAGAGGTCGGGCTGCGCCTCGGGCTTGAGGATGGTTTCGAGGGTGGAGAGCTTGCTGACCTCCTTGGTGCGGAAGTTGGCAGGTTCGTCGAGCACAAGACCGTCGCGATTGCCGAGGATGTTGGTGGAGAACCAGCCGTTCAGACCCAGACAACGAGTGCCGATGATAGGAGCAAAACCCGACTTCACGAGCGTCTGACCCGTCTTGAAGTCCTTGCCAGCGATGGGCAGACCGAGCTTCTCCGACATTTCCCACATGGCAGGAATATCGACAGTGGTGTTGGGAGCGCCCATGATGAATGGAGCACCTTCAGCCAATGCAGCGTAGGCGTAGCACATGGAAGGAGCGATGTTCTTGGTGTCGTTCGCCTTCATGGCAGCCTCAAGATGTGCGAGTGTGTCGTGCACAGCCATGTTAGGCTCCACATAAATCTCTGTAGATGCAGCCCAAGCCACAACGATGCGGCTGCAGTTGTTCTCAGCCTTGAACTGGCGGATGTCGGCACGAAGGGCTTCGACCATGTCCCAACGGGTCTTGCAGTCCTTCACGTTATCGCCATCAAGACGCTTGGCAAAGTTCTTGTCGAAAGCAGCCTTGAAAGGAACAATCTTCTCCAGCTCATCCTTCACGGGGAGGATGTCCTTCTCTTGGAGCACCTCAGCATACATGGCACTCTGGAAGGCGTTGGCAGGATAAACATCCCAAGCACCAAACACGATGTCGTCCAACTTTGCCATCGGAACGATTTCGCCATAAGAGAGATACTTCTTGTCAGCACCCTTGCCAACACGAATCTTATCATACTGAGTCATTGAACCCACTGGCTTAGCAAGACCCTTGCGAGCCATCAACACGCCTGTCATGAAGGTGGAAGTGACGGCACCCAGTCCGACGACCATGATACCCAATTTTCCTTCTGCAGGCTCCACGTTTTTGTTTTCCATTGCTAAATTCTGTTTTCCAACAATTAATTAAAACTTTGCAAAGATACGGAAAACAACCCAAACTTTCCCTCATTTCGTGAACTTTAACAAAAAATAAGGGCTTTTATTTGGGCGAATGGTCGGTTTGTGCTAACTTTGCAACACAAAGATTAACGCATCTATCGTACACATGAACGAGAGCGACAGCATAGTTATCATACCTACTTACAACGAGAAGGAAAATATCGAGAAGATTATCCGTGCAGTGTTTGCATTGGAGAAGTGTTTCCATATCCTTGTGATTGACGACGGTTCGCCCGACGGCACCGCTGCCATTGTGAAGGGACTGATGCAGTCGGAATTTTCCGACCGTCTGTTCCTGATGGAGCGTACAGGCAAACAGGGGCTGGGCACTGCCTACATCGCCGGCTTCAAATGGGGCTTGGCTCATGGTTATGACTACATCTTCGAGATGGATGCCGACTTCTCCCATGCGCCCAGCGACCTGCCAAGACTCTATTCGGCTTGTGCTGACGAGGGGTATGACCTCGCCATCGGAAGCCGCTACATCTCTGGCGTGAATGTGGTCAACTGGCCGATGGGACGCGTGCTGATGTCGTATTTCGCTTCTAAATATGTACGGTTCATCACAGGCTTCAAGGTGCATGACACCACAGCAGGATTCAAGTGCTACAAACGTCGTGTGCTGGAGACCATCGACCTCGACGCCATCCGCTTCAAGGGTTATGCCTTCCAGATCGAGATGAAGTTCACCACCTACAAGTGTGGCTTCAAAATCAAGGAAGTGCCTGTCATCTTCGTCAACCGTGTGGAAGGTGTGTCGAAGATGAACAGCAGCATCTTTGGTGAGGCATTCTTTGGCGTGATGAGATTGAGATGGGACGGATGGTTCAAGAAATACCCCAAGCCTGTGGATGAAAACAATCAAACAGAGAAAAAAGACTAACCGAAAGAAAAACCTATGAAAACAATCATCAGAAACGCAACCATCGTGAATGAGGGACGCAAGTTCATCGGCTCTGTCGTGATAGAGGACGAGATGATTCAAGAGGTACTGGAGAACGATGACACCACGCAGTCCTACGACATGGAGATTGATGCGACAGGACTGTACCTGTTCCCTGGTGTGATTGATGACCATGTGCATTTCCGTGAGCCAGGCATGACCCACAAGGCAGACATTGCCAGCGAGAGTCGCACGGCTGCTGCTGGAGGTGTGACATCCTATATGGAGATGCCCAACACCAATCCCCCCACCACGACGCTCAACCGTCTGGAAGAGAAGTTCCAGATTGCTGCACGAGACAGTCGTGTGAACTATTCCTTCTATTTCGGAGCCACCAACGACAATGTGGAGACTCTCCCTGTCCTCGACCGTCATCGTGTGCCAGGTGTGAAGGTGTTCATGGGCAGCAGCACGGGCAATATGCTGGTGGATCGTGAGGAATCCCTGCATCGCATCTTCGAGACCTCACCCCTCTTGCTGATGGCACATTGCGAAAGCACCAGCATCATCGAAGCGAACATCCGAGCATTTAAGAAAAAATATAAGGGTCAGAACGACTTCCCCATCCGCTACCACTCTCGCATCCGCAGTGTGGAAGCCTGCTACGAGTCCTCAGCGCTGGCTGTGCAATTGGCGAAGGACACAGGTGCACGTCTGCACATCGCCCATGTCTCCACAGCCAAAGAGCTGGAGCTGTTCGAGAAAAAGCCCATTGAGGAGAAGAAGATCACCGCTGAGGCTGTCATCGCCCACCTGATGTTCAGTACAGAAGATTATGACACGCTGGGTACACGCATCAAGTGCAACCCATCTGTCAAAACACCCGAAGACCGTGCCGCCTTACGAGAGGCACTCACCAACGGACTCATCGACGTGGTGGCGACCGACCATGCGCCTCATCTGGAGAACGAGAAACTGGGAGGAGCATTGAGGGCTGCTTCAGGTATGCCGATGATTCAGTTCTCGTTAGTGTCGATGTTGGAACTGAGCGAAATGGACGTATTACCCATCGAGCGCATCCCTGACCTCATGTCACACAATCCTGCCAAACTCTTCCACATAGAGAAACGAGGATTCATCCGTCCTGGCTACTACGCTGACTTGACATTGGTGGACCCCGATGCCAACTGGCAGGTGAGAGAAGGACGATACTACACGAAATGTGGCTGGACACCCATGGACGAACGTTTCTTCAAATGGCGGGTACGACGCACCATCATCAATGGCATCACAGCCTACAGCGACGGCATTGTGGTGGATGGCGTCAGAGGAAAGGAATTGAGGTTTGAGATTTGAAGTGAGAGGTAAGAGGTTTGAGGTGAGAGGTAAGAAGAGATGAGACGCAACTACCGCATTAGCGACCTGAAAGACTACATCAACTGGGTGTATTTCTTCCATGCGTGGTCTTTGCCACAGCAGTCGGAAGAGGGGCAGCGCCTGTATGACGAAGCACAGCGCATGCTCCAACGCCTCCAGCCCTATCTGAAAGTCAAGACGGTGGTGGAAATCCTGCCAGCATGGAGTGAAGGTGATGACATTGTGGTGCAGCCCATGCGTCCCTGCGAGTGCGGACAAAGCCATCCGAACGGAGAACCCATCCATCTGCCCATGCTGCGACAGCAAGTACCCAACAATGACGGCATCTGCCTCTGTCTGAGCGACTACATTCGTCCCCATGCTGCCACACGGCAAGATCAGATAGGCGTGTTTGCCACCTCCACCAGTATCGATGTGGGAAAGACCTTCCCCGATGACAACTACAACCAGATGCTCCTCCAAACCCTTGCCGACCGATTGGCAGAAGCTGGAGCAGAACGTCTGCATGAAGAGGTGAGAAAGACCATTTGGGGATATGCACCCAACGAACAACTCACCATCGCTGAACTGCATCAGGAGAAGTTTCAGGGTATCAGACCTGCTGTGGGTTATCCCTGCCTGCCTGACATCTCCATCAACTTCATCCTCGACAAGCTGATTGGATTCAAGAGCATCGGAGTGACCCTTACCTCCTCTGCCATGATGCAACCCCACGCCTCCGTGAGCGGACTCATGTTCAGCCTGCCACAGGCACGTTACTTCTCCGTAGGCAAGATAGACAGCGACCAACTCGCCGACTATGCCCAGCGACGCCACATGACACTTGACGAAATCAATAAATACATCCAATGCTGTTAAGAATACTGCTGCTTATCATACTCCTGCTGATTGTACCCGATATCTACATCTATCTGGTATATATACGCCATTGGACCAAGAATCGATGGTGGCGCCTGTCGTGGTTCTTGCCATCGATTGTCATCGCCCTTGCCACAGCAGTCATCATCCACAGCAATGACATGCGTCCGGAGCATCAGGCATGGGTCAGCATCTACATGTATGTGTTCCTTCTCCTCTGTGCCCCCAAAGCCCTCTTCATGGTGGTGGATGGCATCGGGCATCTCATCAATTGGATGGTCACAGGAGGAAAGAAGACGCGCGAAGGCTACGACTGCCTTTTCGTACGCATCTTCCGCATCATCGGCATGGCGCTTGCACTCTTCGCCATCACCCTGCTCACTTACGGCTATTTCATCGGACGCCACCAATATGTCGTCCATCAACAGACTTTCTATTTCTCCGATCTGCCCAAGCAGTTCGACGGTTATCGCATCGTTCAGTTCTCCGACATGCATATCGGCACGATGAGAGACGGACATGAAGCAGACGTTCGCACGATTGTTGACCTCATCAATGCCCAGCATGGTGATGCCATCCTCTTCACAGGAGACCTTGTCAATCATCAAAGCGCAGAACTTGACGGTTTCCGTCGTGACCTCAATAAACTCCATGCCCACGATGGTGTCTATGCCGTGATGGGCAACCACGACTACAGCATGTACATCCGATATCCCAAGGAAGAAGAACGGGCTGCCGACGTGAAGGAACTCCAACGTCGCATTCGTAGTTATGGTTGGGACTTGCTGCTCAATGAACATCGTGTCATCCGTCGAGGAAAAGATTCCCTCATCATAGCAGGTGTTGAAAACGATGGTCGTCCCCCCTTCCCTGCTTATGGCGACTTGCCCAAGACGATGAAGGGACTGAAACGCAACTGTTTCACGGTGCTCATGAGTCACGACCCCACCCATTGGCGACGCAAGATCATTCCACAAACCAACATCCAGCTCACCCTATCGGGACACACCCATGCAGGACAGTTAAAGGTGTTTGGCTGGTCGCCTGTCACTCATGTATATAAAGAATGGTCTGGTGCCTACACAGAAGGCAACCAAATTCTCAATGTCAGCGATGGCATCGGGGCTGTCATGTTCCCCTTCCGCTATGGCGCATGGCCAGAAATCAATGTGATTACGCTACGACGTACACCCCAAAATAATCAATAAAAGCACGAAGCATTATGAAAGTACTTAAATTCATTCTGAATATCCTCTATAAGATATATTCTTTTACCATCGCATTGCCCATCTTTGTGGTCATCACCATCTTTGTGGCAAGCAGCGTCATCATCGCAGGTTTCTTGGGCGACACCGATGTGGTGGCATACTATCTGCCCAAGTTCTGGTCGAAATGCGCCTTCTGGCTCTTCCTGCTTCGCGTGAAGGTGGAAGGACGTGAGAACATCAAGAAGGAAGAAAGTTACGTGTTCCTTGCCAATCATCAAGGCTATTACGACATCTTCCTTGCCTACGGCTATCTGGGGCACAACTTCAAATGGATGATGAAAGAATATTTGAAGAAGATTCCTTTTGTCGGTTATGCCTGTGTCAAGTCTAAGCATATCTATTTGCCCGATGGCATTTCTGGTATCGCCAAAGCTGTGCAACAGGCACGTGAAACCCTGCAAGGTGGTATGTCCATGATCATCTTCCCTGAAGGCACCCGTACCCGTACTGGTAAGATGGCTCCCTTCAAGCGTGGTTCCTTCATGCTCGCCAATGAAATCGGCATCCCCATCGTGCCCATGACCATCAACGGTTCCTTCGATGTGTTCAGCCGCAACCACAAATCCGTCCATTGGGGCACCGTCACACTGACCATCCACAAACCCATTACAGCCGAAGAGCGTCAAGGCAAGCAGACCAAAGTCGTCATGCAGGAGGTCTTCGACATCATCAACGGAGGCTTGGTGGAGAAATATAGAACTTGAAAAGAAAAAGAAACGACTCATCAGCCGTTTCTTTTTTATCTACTCACTTCAAAAAGAACTCCTCCCATACTTTCAGCATGGAACTTTCGTTCGTCGAGATGATTTCGGCAGAACGGGTGAAATTTCGGTATTCCTGCTTGCGAGCAGGGTTGATACGATTCAGAATTTGTTTGGTGGTGGCAGGGAATATTTCGCCTCTCACTTGGAAATAGAATTCGTTGGTCAGCGGAAGAGGCTGTTCTTCCATAACGATTCCAGCATCGGCACTGGCGATGTCTGACACATTGAAAGTAGCTCCTTGCAGGATATTTTTCGTTTTGTTGAGGTAGTCAAGGTACTTCTGGTCAAGTGCTTTCTGATTGACAGTCTTCACACAGATGACGCGAGCGATTTTGCCGTCGATGCTGTCCTCACGCACGATGCGTCCGAAATGCTCCTCACTGCCTACAGGCATGTAGGAATCGCCATTGGGGAACTCCACCCTGACCACAGAGCCAGGAATGGCTTCCATGAGCGTGTCGTTCTGGCTGTACCAGAGGGTTTGGTTACCCACATGGATGTTGCAAGGCACAACGGTCTTGGAGCGCCTAAAAATGCCCGTATAGACCGTAGCTGTACGGAATTGTTGATTGATGAATGGCCACACACCAGTTGGTTCCCAATCCTTGTTGTTCTGGGCAAAGGCAGACAATACTGACCCGAGAGCCAGTATTGCCATTATCCATCTGAGTTTTTGCATGTACTGATGCATAGTTGGTTTACTTCACTTTCACAACAAGGTATTTGCTAACACTCCAGAACTTAGCCACATCAGTAATGCGGAGAGTGTACTGTCCCTTGCTGTCCTTGAGCAGGGTATATGAACCTGCCGGGTGATTGGTGAGGATGGTAGCTGACTTCGACTCCAATGGGATGACATTGACTTTGCGGATGTCAATCTGAGTGAAGTAGTTCTTGTTGTAGTTGCCCTGTAACACCTCTCCCTTGCTGAGGATGCCCTCTGCTTTCAGTTCCTTGCTGGTACCGAAAACATACCATGCAGTGTTGAGCTGAGCGTCCTGATTACGAGCAATCTGTGCTGTTTCATCACGCTGCTGCTTCACCTGTGTGTTCTCCGTCTGCAAGTTGGTGACAGTACCTGTGAGTTCCTCAATCTTCACATCTTTCTCTGCTAGTTGAGCACGCAGCGTCTCCAATTCAGCATTCTTCTCGTTGAGTTGCTGAGTGAGACTATTGATAGCATCTTTCAGTTTGGCAGAATTGATGGAGCTGCTCTTGAGCTTGCTTTGCAGTTCCTCAATCTTACGCTTATTCTCGTCGAGGGTCTCCTGAATGAATTGCATGTTCTCGCGGATGTTCTCGGCAGAATTGTTGTTTTCAGCACCTGCACGCAGCATGTTGACACGTCCTTCAGCCTCATTGATGAGGTCAAAGCCCTGCTGAATCTCGTTGAAGGTGCCCATCAGGTCATTCAGTTCACTGTCCTTCTGGTCAATGACATTACGCAGTGAGTCACGTTCGTGATCACCTTGTGAATTACCTTTGAATCCGTCAATACAGCTGGCAAGCATAGATACAAGAGCTGCCATAAAAATAATCTTCTTCATATCCTTCTATTAAAAATTATTTATACTTATTCTTTTTCTTTCCCGTTCCCATCAGCATGGAGAGCTGTGGGTTGAGCGTTGAGCATTGAGCGTTTTCGTTATCGTTATTGTTAGAATTATTCCCTGCCAAGATAATCACGATTTCGCCCAGCGGTTCCGTATGTTCAAAGTGTGTCAGCACCTCTTTCAGCGTCCCCCTTACATGCTCCTCATGCAACTTAGAGATTTCCCTCGCCACACTCACCTGCCGTTCCTCGCCAAACACCTCCACAAACTGCTGAAGGGTCTTCACCAATCGTCGTGGTGACTCATAGAACACGATGCTACGTGTCTCCTCCTTCAATGCCTCAAGCCTCGACTGCCGTCCTTTCTTCTGAGGCAAGAAACCTTCGAAACAAAACTTGTCGCAAGGCAATCCGCTGCTCACTAAAGCTGGCACGAACGCTGTTGCACCAGGCAAGGTCTGCACCTCAATGCCCTGCTTCACACACTCTCTCACCAACAGAAATCCCGGGTCGCTGATACCTGGAGTACCCGCATCGCTGATGAGCGCTGCCGTCTCTCCACCCACCAAGCGTCTGACCACCTGCTGCACCGTCTCGTGTTCGTTGAACTTGTGGTGCGACAGCAACTCTGCATGGATGTCGTAATGCTGCAACAACACACTGGAAGTGCGGGTGTCCTCCGCCAATATGAAATCAGCCTCTTTCAGCACTCGCACAGCTCTGAAGGTCATATCCTCCAGATTTCCCACAGGGGTCGGCACAACATATAATGTTCCCATTCAACGCAGATTTACGATGCAAAAGTAGAAATAAAAAACATCACAACGTGAATTTTGTCCTCAAAAACAACTTTTTTTCACACAATCAGGCACAAAACAACATTTTTTTACGTATCTTCGTGGCTAAAATATTCAATCAACATAATATGAAGACAAAGACATTCACCTTCGACCGCGTGGTGCGCATCCTCATCAGTATCGTCATCATGATAGCTGCTTACCTGCTGATTCAGCGGTTGAGCAGTGTGCTCATTCCCTTCCTTGTGGCGTGGCTCATTGCCTATCTGCTCTACCCTATCGTCACATTCATTCAATATAAATGCCGCGTGAAGTCGCGCATCCTCAGCATCATCATCACGGTGCTGCTCATCGTGGGCATCATTGTGGGAGGAGGTTATCTCATCATGCCTCCCATCCTTGAGGAAATGACACATGTGAAAGACATCGTTGTAGAGTATTTCAGTACTGACTCGACGGTCGCCTCTGTGTCAGGAGAGGTACAGAACTTCATCAAGCGGAATATCGACATCAACGAACTCACGAAAGCGTTGACGGTGCAGGATGTATCGCAATTCGTAGAAGAGAAGGTGCCACAGTTCTTCTCCTTCATCAGCAGCAGCGTGAGTGCCATCGTAGGCTTTATTGCCTCGCTCATCGCCATCATCTACCTGTTCTTCATCTTGGTGGATTATGAATTGATGGCTGAGGGACTCTTCAAGTTGGTGCCCAAAGGTAAACGGAGCATCGTTCACGACATCATGATGGACTTGCAGAAAGGCATGAATGGCTATTTCCGAGGACAAGCCATCATTGCGATGTGTGTGGGCATCCTCTTCTCCATCGGTTTCCTGATCATCGGACTTCCGTTAGCCATTCCCCTCGGACTCTTCATCGGGTTCCTCAACCTTGTCCCCTATTTGCAGGTCATCGGTTTCATTCCCACCATCATCCTAGCACTGCTGAAAGCTTACGACACAGGACAGAGTTTTTGGGGCATCATCCTCTCTGCCCTCATTGTGTTCGCTGTGGTGCAAGCCATTCAGGACTGGGTACTCACACCACGCATTATGGGTAAGGTGACAGGACTCAATGCCGCAGTCATCCTTTTGTCCCTCTCCATCTGGGGCAGTTTGCTGGGTTTCGTGGGACTCATTGTCGCCCTGCCTCTCACCACCCTCATCGTATCTTATTATAAAAGATATGTATTGGAAGAGCCAGAGGAAGAGGAGGGAAATCCACAAAAAGAGGAATAATCATCAAAAAAACGCACTTTTATTTTGTAGTGTCTAAAAAATGCACTACCTTTGCACCCGCTTACGGAAAACGACAGGTGTAAAAACCCTGTTTCCAATGCCCAATCATCTCCGTAAGCTTATTAGGTAGATCCGCTAGCTCAGTAGGTAGAGCACAACACTTTTAATGTTGGGGTCTTGGGTTCGAGCCCCAAGCGGATCACACAAGAAAATCGCAAGCAGCTAAACAGTTGCTTGCGTTTTTCGTTGAACTCTTTCTCGCGAATTTTGTTGCATGTTTTTGTTATTTTCTTTCAGGAGTAGCCTATTGTAACCTATTTGTAAATAATTGTAACCTGTGAAAAAATCGTTCCACACCACATTTCCTAACTTTGCAACCGAAATCATTTACACCAATTTTTTCTTATTTAATAATTTATTTACCAATAACTTTTCGTTATGAAGAAATTCAACTTATTGATTGCGTTAGGTCTGATGTTCGCTGCTTCCATGCAGGCACAGACCACGATTGCATCGGTCGGTTTTGAACCAAGCGACGCAAAGTACACGACTTCATGGGCTTACACCCCTGGCGGTACTTATGGTAACTGGGTGAACAAACAGGCTGGCGACGAATGGACTGAACCTTATAATAAGGAAAGTCATTCTGGTGAGTACTGTTTCCAGATGGAGAACGATGACCAAGTAGTGGGTAACACTTGGGATCGTGGATTCGTGATGGGTAACATTCCTCTGAACAACAACACGAGTTACCGTGTGAGTTTCTGGGTGAAGGCTGATGAGACATACCCCAACTATGACACGGGCGAAGAACCTCTGCGTCACATCAAGTCTTCCATCAATGTGGGTCGTGAATATTGCGACATGCCTATCACTACACCTACAGGCTTGCAATATCTTTACAACTTCACAGGCTTCAATGGTGAATGGAAACACGTTTCATACATGGTGTATTTCTCCAACAAAGAAGACCTGGACAAATATTCCCTGAACTATTCAGGTCAGGCATATCCAGATGGAACGATTGCATGGCCATGGGACACGCCACTTCCAGAAGAGTACTTCCTGATCATCAACATGTATAACCCAGGTGAATATCTGTTGGATGACATCAAGATTGAAGAGGGTGTCACTTTCAACGAGGCAACATTCGGTTCTAATGGTATCAAGCTGGATTTCGGCTATCCAACCAACATTGCTGATTTGGCGAAGAATAATGAAAAGGGCATGATTTCCCTGCCCACATCTTGTGTATCTGTCACAGTGAACGGCACAGCTGTTCCTGCTGAGTACGTGGAAGGAAAGAAGGACGGTTATCTATACATATTCTTTAAAGAAGGTGTTGAGTTGAAAGCAACTGACAAGGTGTCTGTTAGCTTCACACCCGCTGACGATTGCCCCATCATATACAATCACGCCAAGCGTCCAAGTGCCGACGTGGAGAGTGAAATGAAGGTGCTGGGCTTCACCAACGAAACAGCTTATTTTGACGCCGCTGTTGACGATGTACTCCCATTCGTATGGGGTGAACCAAGATTGGTTTCTTCTAATCCGGAGAATGACAGCTTTGAATTGGATCCAGCAAAGTTCAATAATATTTCTCTGACTTATGACCGTGAACTGAACATTGACAATGTATTTGCCGTGTTGTCGTACAATGACAACTTCGGTTATCACTCTATCGACGTGGGTGACAACCTGTCACTGTCTGCCGACAAGAAGACGCTCAACATCGCAGTTTCTGGTTTGGGTGAATACGAGTACACACTGACCGTTTCTGACGTGGCAAACACGCATGGTGTTTTCATATCAGAGGAGCAATCCATTTCATTTGCATTGGGTAAAGACACTGATGATTCAGGTTCTGAGATTGTCTATGCATCAGACTTCGACAACGACATGACGGGTGGTATTCCTGTGGGCTGGTTGACTAAATCGGAGAACATGACCGATGGAGTAGCTGTGGAGCAGATTCACGAATATGGCTTCAACGACGAGGCTCGCACCTCACAGTACAACTATAACTGGGGCGGAACTCCTGGTGGTGGTGGCTCACGTCTCTATGACGGTTTCACGGGCGATTTCCAGAAGGCTATGTATTGGGGTAGCCGTTCCACGAACCTGGGCTATGCAGAATATGGTTCTTTGGTTCGAGACTATCTTGTGGACGGTGTTTTGCCAGAGGATGCTCCAGAAGGCATCGCCTTGAAGCTTGAACCTCGCAAATATCAGATCAGTTTCTTGATGGCTGCATGGAAGAATGAGCCAAAGTTCACTTTCACACTTGAAGACCTCGATGGTAATGTCTATGCAAAATTTGTGGACTATATCGCAGCTCCTACTTGTGCCGATAATGATGGTAACAGATTGAATGGCGGTAAGGTAACAGGTTCTGTATTGTGTCAGGCAGACTTTACTGTAGATAAGGAAGGCTATTATGTGCTCCGCTTCACGTCAGCTGAAGCTACTTGGCAGGAATTCCTTCTCGCCAACGTGAAACTCATCACAATGCCATCGAAGGCAGCTTATTGGCGTCAGCAGTTGAATGAAACTTTGGAGGCTGTGATGCCTACTTTCGATGAGGTAAAGAATGACAGCGAATACGACGGTGACACCAAGAAAGCATTTGTGGCAGCTATTGCTAAGGCTCAGGCAGGAGGATTCACTTCTGGCACCCAAATTCAGGCAGTCATCGATGAATTGAAGGAGTTGGAGGCGAAGATGAGAGTTCGTATTGACAACATTGACAACTATGACATCAACCTGATTGAGGCACAGGCAGTCATTACTAATCTGGATAAGAAATATCTTGGTTCTGAGCTCGTGAAGGAAGCACAGTCCATCATTGACAAATATGCGAAGATTGATCCAAAGACACTCTCTGATGAAGAACTGGCTACTGCTACTCTTGACCTGACTGGTGCTGCTGGTTTGGTGAAGGACGCTCAGAACGTCATTGATTACCTCGCTTATGGTGTGAACAAGGCTGCTGATACAGCAGAGAAACTGGGTGTTGTGGATGATAACGTAGCTAAGGGTCACGCTGCAACTTCTGACGACAGAAGCTTGGCTACAGCCCTGAATGCACAGGCAACCCTCGAACTCTATAAGAAGATTGCTGCTAAGGCTGACCTCTCTTCCATTTCTGTCAAGATTTACGACACGAATGTAACGGATGAAGACTTTGACGAAACCGATCCAGAATCTGCGGCTACACATGACGAATACGGTCATCCATTGATGGCTTCCGGTATTGATTTCACAGGTCTGGTTCAGAATCCTAACTTCTACACCACTTCAACAGATGCAAGCAAGGTTGACTTCACAGGTTGGACACTGGAAACCTTCAAGAAGTACGACGAGGCTGGTGAGCTCGTTTCTGAAGGCTCTGCCAAGATGACAACAGCTGCAGCTGCTGCACATCCAGTTGTGGTGGCTTCCCTCAATGCTTATGGTTCAAGTGCTGAATACAAGTTCTATCAGACCATTGAGACGCTCCCTGTAGGTGTTTACACCATCTGTCTCGGCTCACGTACAGCCCAAAAGAACCAAGCTGACGATGAAGGCAACTATGGCGTGTTCAATGCTCAGAATGAAGCTGGCATTTGGGATAAGTATATCTACGCTCAGGTGGGTGACGAAACACCAAGCATGGTTCCATTCGCAGTGGGTGGCAATACGGGCTCTGGATTCCCAACATACATCTACAAAGTCACTGTGAAGGAAGGTCAGAAACTCACCATCGGTGCAGTCGAGAACTACACTTCCGGTAAGGCTTCTGGTCATAACTGGGATGCAGAAGCTGGTGCTTACGAGCCAAAGGACTTCTGGGACACCAACACGTATGTAAGAGACGCTCAGATCTTCTTCACAGCTCCTCTCGAAGGCTATGACTATGCAGCAGCAGCTGACGCTCTGGCCAAGGACATCGAGACTGGCATCGAGACCGTTGAAAACGCTCCTGCCCAGAAGGATGGCAAGTACTTCATCAATGGCAAGATTGTCATCGTGAAAGATGGCGTGAAGTACAACGTGGCAGGACTGACCATCGAATAGTATATTTCTCTCATAGCTATTTTTGCAGGAAGAGGGTGTGCCGTTTTCGACACACCCTCTTCTCCTGGCATTTTCATTTCTTTTGTTGATGGATCCCTCATGTAGAAGTGGCAAATGGACACAGAAATGAGGCGAAAAGTGGCATCATCTCATTTTTTTGAGGTGGACATGGAGTTCTATTTGTTAGTTTTGTATAACTTTGCGATACAAAGTTCATTTACCAACCATACAATCATTAAGAATTATGACCTACATGACAAAGAAAAAGGGCAACCTTTGGATGCTTGCCGCCATCCTGATCATTTGCGGTTCTTTTGTGTTCACATCATGCTCGTCGGATGACGATGTCGTAGAGGAACAGGGAGCAGCATTTCGCACCACCCTGAAATCACTTGACTGGGGAACGGACACGACCTTCGTGTTTGGTCACAAAATACCTGACGTGGATGCTGTCTGTTCGTCGTTGGCCTATGCTAAACTGATGAGGGCATTGGGCTACAACTGCAAAGCAAAGGTGTCGAGTGCACCCAATCGCGAGACTGTCTTTATTGCAGGTTTGTTTGGCTTTGCCCTTCCTGAGTTGAAGAGCAGTGTGGCGCCGAAGACACGTCTGATTCTCACCGACCATACCGACTATGCCCAGTGTGTGGACGGTGCCAAGGAAGCCATCATCCTGCAGAAGATAGACCACCACGTGGAGGGTGACATTCTGGACAGCAGCATCCCCTACGTGCGCAGAGAGATGATAGGAGCAACCTGCACCATCATCTACGAGATGTACAAGGAGCTGGGTGTCAACATCGACGATGAGACCGCCAAGATATTGCTTGCAGGATTGCTGTCGGACACACGCAATCTCACCAAAATCAGCACACAGCGTGAGGACTCCGTGGTGTGGACGGCACTGGTAACCCAATTGCATTTGGAGGACAAAGTGGCAGAGATTAGCCGACAAATGTCCGAGGCCGACAAAAATTTCGATGGCATGAGCGATAGCGAGATATTTCTCTCCGACTATAAGGAATATGACATGGGCGGTAAGGCGATCGGTATCGCGTCGTTGGAGTGCATGGCAAGCGATATGGAGGACTTTATCAACCGTATGCAGGCTGTGATGCCCCAAGTGATGAGCGACAACAAACGCGACATGGTGTTTGCCAAGATTGACAATCGTGTGCCTAATCCGGACGAGAGCAATCCTGACGAGCTTTTTGTGGACGACGGCACCTACCTCATCTTCTACGGCGAAGGCGCTAAGACTGTTGCCGAGACCATCTACGGCCCGTCACTCCCTGAAGGTGTCATCTACTCCAAAGAAAAAATATCCCGTAAACCGATGGTGGCTGAATTACAAAAAATACTGCAGTAACACAACGGCAAAGTTACAAAAAATCTCCCGCATTCACAAGAATACGGGATTTGTAATTTCACCATAGCTTTTAGCTGCCTTTTGGAGGGCTTCCCCAGTGGTGTATTGCTGGTATAGCGTGCAGCGGGTTACGATGGTTTGTGCCGAACAGCGGTCATCAATCACACGTACTAGTGCCCATCCCTTCATCTCGTCAGCAAACTCCTCACCAATCAGTACGTAATGTTCGTCCACAACGGTCATCTCATTCCATAACACTTCGCGCATACTGAACCGCACACGTGGTACACCTCCCGTTTCCTGTATGGCGGTATAAAGCCACAGCTTCTCGTGAAAAAGTCGTTCGTCTGCCTTAAGGTCGGTTATCAATGCAGCGACGCCGTTCACTTCACCTATTTGTTGCTGTATCGTAGGCAGTGTGCCGTCACTCATCGGAATTCCAGGCATCAGAAATGATGCGTGATCATATAACTTATCCACATATACCACTGGCAATCGGTTGGCCAATGACATGAAGTTGTTGTAGGCAGTCGGACGCTGTGTAAACATCGTTTTACAATTCTTCAGCATCGTCCACAGTGCTACTGAGTGCCGCATCTTCTGTCGCTGCACAAACTGTGGCATAGTGTTACTGCGTTTCTGGTTCGAATTAGCTGACCGGGTAATTAATTTCCCCTGTTTCAGGTAGGTCGTTATTCCGGATGTACGAAGACTACCCACCATCATCAATCCTTTACTTGTACTTTTCTTTTTCATATGAAAAATCTTTTATCTATGTCATCTATTACTATACCATTCCTTCGCTCTTTGTTCGTAGTAGCATCGATGTACCTTCTATTCTTGTCCGTTTGAAATACGTTCTTTTATCGTCTCAAGCCCGTCTGTTCTTCGATATTGAATCGGACAACAATCGAACATCAATCGAACAACAAACGGACAACAATCGAATATCAATCGATGCTACTCCCTTGTTACATTATGGGAACACCGAAGCTAAGTCGAATCATCTATGGGTGCAAAGATACTCATTTTCTATGTGAAGTACGGCATCTGATATTAAAAAAGTTGTCCAGTAGTGGAACATGACTACTGGACAACAATCTTATATGTTATCAGAACTTACTGAAACTTGTCGAAGAATCGGAATACGTCAGGCAGAATCATGGGCACCATTTGCCCGTGATCACCATCCACTTCCTTGTACTGCAAGTTGAGACCATACTCCTTGGCGAAGTCACGCAAGTTGCGGCTCGCCTGGAGGGATGCACCTGCACGCAGACCTTCACTCATGAAGATGGGCATTTGCTTGAGGCGTGCCCAAGGATAGCCCTCGCGAGTGACGAAAGGTCCAGACATCGGAGCCAACGCTCGCCAATAGGAGGCATACTTGCCACCGATATACCAAGTGCCGCCACTTCCCATCGAGTGTCCGAAGAGGAACAAACGTTTACGGTCAACGGGGTAATTCTTCAGCACGATTTCCAGAACGTTGATGACATCCTTCTCGCTCAGTTCCTGCTCGCGCATCAGATCGGGAGAGTTGCGCTTTTCCAGCACCTCCTGTGTCTCTTTGTCTTTGCCAAAACCAGCAGGCAATAGCAGTCGGTTGCCGTAGGATGAATGGGCACCCAGCGGCGATACCAACAGGTAGCCGTGTTCATCTGCCAAGTGCACCATCAGTTTGTCATTCTCATCGAGATAAGAGCTCTCGGTGTTCCAGCCTCCATGCAGGAACATGACCAGCGGCAATTTCTTCTTGCCGTCCCAGTTCTTGGGCACACAGACCCTGAATGGCATTTCTTCGCCCAGTTCCTCAAAGAAGTAGGCACACTTCTTGTCGCGACCCTCTTCCCAAGTCTGCAAGGTCTTCACCTCTGCTTTTTTTGCAATTTGAGCCGCTTCCTTCATCACAGCTTTGGCATCGAGTTGTGTGCCAAACACGATAGAAGGGTTTTGTGCTGTTGCAGCCACCGTCGCTATGGCGAACAAGGCGGTCATCATCATTTTTCTCATTTTTACATATAATTTTGTAATTAAACAATCATTTATTTCACAATCCTCAACTGCAAAGAGACTGTCCATACGCCACACCTGCCACCATCAGCAGCAAGAGTGTCAGAAAAGATTGTGTAATCTTTTTCATCATAAAGTTTTGTTTTGGGTTAGAAAATAGAATTAATTAAAGAATGTTTGTAAAACAACAGAAATTGTCATTCGGAGGCAAAGTTACGATAAATCCTGAAAAATCCATTTTCTTTTTTGTTTCAAAGGTTTTTCTCTTTGTTGCACCAAATGGCCATTTCGCGATGCTTCTCCTACAAAAAAACATATGACACATAGGAGAAAATGATTGAAACGAAACAAAAAGCCTGTCTTGCGAAAA
This sequence comes from Bacteroidaceae bacterium, assembly GCA_017614895.1. Classification (GTDB taxonomy): domain Bacteria; phylum Bacteroidota; class Bacteroidia; order Bacteroidales; family Bacteroidaceae; genus Minthosoma. The sequence goes on from JAGAAZ010000055.1 coordinate 20,356, forward strand.
GTCCGTACCTTTGTATCAGAAAAGATAGATAGATTAGTTAGTAAAAAATTGATAAAAGATTGATTAAGAAACGCTTCCTTCGTGAGAAGGGGGCGTATTTTTACACTAATAACTATGGTTCTTTATTTTGCTCCGAAATAGCTGTAGTGGTTGTTGTCGGGATTGACGACAATCTGCTCAATGACAATCTCGGGGTCAATCATGATGAGTTTGAGGGTGTGCCTGCCTGGGGTGATGTCGGAGAAGGTGGCATCGAGCCAACGGAGGTTGTCGAACACCTCATCGCGACGGGGTAACTGACGGCCCTGCCAAAAGCCGCTCAGGGCGAGACGACTGCGTGGAGGCAGTGGTTTCAGCACCTTGGAACGGGCGAGGTTCTGGGGATTATATTCAGAGAAGGTATCGACGATACCACGACGGGCATCGATGGTCTGCATGGGTTGGTCGTCAATTTGGATGCCAATGCGAAGTCCACGCGCAGGATAGATGTCCTGCGTGGGCAATACACCTATCGCAACCTTACCCTCAGAAGTGATGTCAATATCGTATTCCAGCGTAGCCCCACTGCTCTGGGTGAGAACATTGCTGCTGCCCATACAACCATTACCGCGTCCGAGGTCGGGCAGGAACATCCAAGCAGCATCCTTTCCTTCCGTCTTGCGGGAGAACTGGTAGGCGGGAATGCTGTATTCTTGGGTGGCAGGCTGGTCTTGCAGGGCATAGCCGACGTTGAAGTCCAGCGCCCACCCATGCGGCATCGCGTCTTTCTCCTTGAAACCTTCACGAACGGAAGGTTTGCCGAGCTTCATGGGGTTCATATTGTCCTTGGGCATCGACCACTGGGTGTAGCCGATGTGCTTGTCCTGCATCATCTTGCTCCATTTGCCATTGGCTATCTGGTGATAGTAATCGCTGAGCTGCTGGTCGCGAGCCATCAGTTGGTCGATGAGGTTCGAGTTGCCACGGGTGGCGGCATTGTAGATTTGAGCCACTCCAGCACTTGCCACCACTGGGTAATAGACCAACTGGTAGTAGGCATCCTGTGCCGCTGCTGGAATCTTCATCCGTAGCGCCTCTGCACGGGCTGAGAGAGAGAGCCACAGACTGTCGGTGTATGCCATCTCCTCCTTGTTGAAAATGCCTGGCACCTGTGCCTCTGCCTTGCGCCAGAGGTTGTACTTCGTGTATTTTGCCATGAGGTCGGCTGCTTCTTTGGCGTGTTCCGCTCCAAAAGCTTTTGTCGTAAAATCTTCAAGCCACGCCTGTTCGTCACCAGCCTTCACGGCATCGGGGTTCCAGGCATAGTGCATGATGAAGTCGATGGGCACCTCCTTGGGCTTGAGGTCGCCCACGTTGATGATCCAGATGCGGTCGATGCCTGTCTGATAGGCGAGGTTGAGCTGTTCGCGCAACTTGGGAATGGTGGTGGTGTTCACCCATCGGTCGTTCCACGGACCACCGTTCATGTCGATATGATAGTAGAGCCCCAATCCACCTTTGCGCTTGCGTTCGAAATCACGACCGATGCGACGGATGTAGCCCCAGTTGTTGTCGCAGAGCAGCAGCGTCACATCATCAGGCACGGTGAAGCCTGCATCGTAGTAGCGTTGCACTTCGGTGAAGATGGCCCAGAGCTGTGGCACTCCGTCCTCGCGTCCATACACCTTCTTGATAATGGAACGCTGACCCTTGATGACCTCGGCAAGCGTCTTCATGTTGTCGGCATCGTCACCTTTGCCCATCGCCACGTCGCCATCGCCACGCATACCGATAGTCACAAGATTGTCGTATGCCTTGTTGCGCTGCATACCTTCCAAGAAGAACTTGTCCAGGCGCTCCTTGTTCACACTGTAGTCCCAAGGGCCAATCTCATCCTTGCGGGTCACGTATTCGCGGTGTGCACGCATCATCGGCTCGTGGTGCGAGGTGCCCATCACGATGCCGTACTCATCAGCCAAACGTGGACTTTCCGAGTCATCCTCATTGAAACGGCTTCCCCACATGGCAGGCCACAAGTAATTGGCTTTCAGGCGTAGCAGCAGCTCGAACATGTGGGCATATGCCTTCGAGTTGATGCCTCCGAAGTGCTCCGTTGCCCAGTCGCCAAACGACGGCCATTCGTCATTGATGAAGATACCACGATACTTCACCTTGGGCGAGGGCTGCACGAAGCGACCTGCTGTCCAATTCACCTCATCCTGATGCTGCACAGGCACATCAGCCCACCAGTACCAGGGCGACACACCGATTCGCTGACTGATCTCATAGATGCCATAGATGGTGCCCCGCTTGTCGCTGCCTGCCACCACGAGATTGCCGTCCACCACATCGATGACGAACGACTCCCACTGACCCTTCACCTTGCTCACGTCGAGTTTGCGCTGCTTGACAAGCTGGTCAATGAAACGGCTCTTACCGATGGTACCGACGATAATACAGCCACCTTTATCATTTATCATTTCTCCTTTCTCATTTAGCGGAGCGCTCACTCCTGTCACTTTCTTCACATCGTCGCCCAAGTCGTTGGCAGCCCTGACGACACCCTTCCAGTCTTGTTCATCCACCACAATCGTGGCTGTCTTGCCGTCCTTGGCAATGCAGAATGTCTTGCTCTGTGCCATCGCATTCATCGCCATGAGGAGCAACACGAAGCCTACCATTAGTTTCTTAATCATAATGCCATAAGTTTTTGGTTGTAATTCAGTTTGGTATTGCAAAGTTATCGAGATTTCAGCAGTTCCACTTTCTGTGGCGTTACATTTATTTATTGAAACGTTACATAAGGATGCGATATCTTTTCAAACTCATACAAGGAAGTTGTCCAGTGGTCAATCATCCACTGAACAACCATCAAAACCAAATCGTTTATTTCTATCTGATATCACATCGCCACCACACTGATGGAGTAAGGAGCAAGGGTGATCTTGAAATTGTTAGACACCTTGAGGTTACTCTTTGATGGGGTGATGTTGTTGGGGTTATCAATAGAGTTTGTGTCCTCGGGGTTGGCAGATTTCAAGGTGGTCACGACTGCCTTGCCCTTCACCTTCGCACCTTGAATTTCTACTGTGACGGTCTGGCTCGATGCACCGATGTTGACCAGCTTCAGGTAAAGCTTACCCGTCTGGGTGTCCACGGTGGTGTTGTAGTAGAGTTGCGGAACTGGTTCACGTCCCATCGGCACAGTGGGCACACCCTCAGCCTCCATCGGCACGACCTTGTTACCCAGATTCTGCGCAAACATGCACTGAGCGTGGTAAGATGGAGAACCGAATGAGGTGAGTGCGTCATAGCCAATGAGGTCGCTCTTCCATTGCATGCCACCCTCGTTCACATTCACGAACAGCGGCGCATAGCAGTGTGCCACAAGGATGTCAGAGTTGCGTTCCATGCAGGTCATCCATGCTGCATCGCCCAAGGCGGCATTCATGTTGGTGGTGGGGTCTCCTTCACGTGTAGCCCATTCGCCACAGAAAATCTTGGGTCCCTTGCGGTCGTATGAGTCGTATTGCTGAGCTGCTCGGTACATAGCCTCTGCATTGCGGTAGTAGTGCTCGTCAATCACGTCCACCTTAATGGCAGCAGGGTCTTCGGCACTACCTCTCAACATGCGTTCTTCCTGTGTGGAGATGATTTGCAGTTGTGGGTATTTTGCCTTGATAGCATCATAGAACTGCATGAAGCGGTGGGAATAACTGCCACTACGGTCGAAGAAGTCCTCATTGCCAATTTCCACGTATGTCAACTTGAACGGTTCTGGATGCCCTTCACGTGCTCGTACAGCGCCCCACTTGGAGGTTGGGCTACCCATCACGTATTCTATCTCGTCGAGGGCATCTTGGATGAAGGGTTCAAGTGCATCCCCCTCCACATAGTCACCATTCAGCACATAACCAGCAAACACACCAAGGATGGGTTCTGCACCACATTCCTCAGCCCAACACAGGAACTCCAGCAGTCCCATGCCGTCGGTTGACCAGTAATTCCAAGGGCTACGATGACCTGGACGTGTAGCGAGAGAACCGAGAGTTCGCTTCCAATCGAATCGCTCTTTGAAGGTGTTGCCTTCCAGATAGTTTCCTCCAGGGAATCGGAGGAACTTAGGATGCATCTCACGCAGCAAGTCCATGATGTCAGTGCGGAACCAGTCAGACTTGATGGAATAGGCTTTCTTTGCTTTGGGGAAGAGGGTTGGGTATGAAAGACCGTAATTGCCAGCCTGATGGAACTGCAGGAAGAACTGCACGTCCTTCGTCGGTTTTAAGTCTGCTGCCATCTGGAACGTGTAGGTGTATTGTTTCCACTCATTGGAATTCAAATTGAGATCTTGACTAGCATAGACCTTGGAGCCATCGAGCGAACGTAGTCCAACTGTCACTTTGCCTTGACCTTTCAAGTAGGCATCGCCAAAATAAGTGGTTGCAGGGTGCAAACCAATACCCCAGAAGCCTGGATTAACAACACTGGTTGGTTGTGTCAACTCGACTGAGAGGAATTTCTTCAGGGTGAAGTTGATACCGCCTGTGTTGTTGATGTTCACTTTACCTGCAGTGGAATCGCTCAGTTCCCAGTATTTGGGTTTGGGAGCTGATGCACCAGGGGCAAAACCTCTGCGGTTTTGTCCTCCTGTGAGTTCCTGCATCGTGGGGTCACGAAGCAGTTGTGAATACAATCCTCCTTCGTAGGAATAGTTGATTTCCTCGGTCATCAGTCCGTACAGTGTGGGACTGACGGTGCGTTCGGCCTTGTCAACACGAAGTGTCAGCTTGCTTTGGGCTACTGCCTGTGTGGCAAACACACCTGCCATTGCTGCTACAATAATAAATTTCTTCATCATCTTGGTTTGTTGAGTGTTATTGATTATTATTTGATGTAAATCTTCTTTCCGTTCTTGATATAGATACCTGGATGCAGAGAATGGATGTCGTCATAGCGTTGACCACGTAAGTCATAGATTGTGGTAGATTCGGTGCCGTCAGCATTGACAACGCTGATGCCATCAGCAATATTGACACCCTTAGCGAAGACAGGCTTCAGCGTGACGATGTCATCAGGCATGACGAAGGTGAGGACTGTGTTGCCGTTGTCTAATGTTTCAAGACTGATGGTGGTTCCCTTCGTGAAGTTGACGCCGTTGATGACACGCAACTCCTTCAGTCCGTACCCTTTGGCAGCCTCGATATCGATCGTGACGGTCTCGCCCTCTGCAGCATCCGTGACACGCGGAGTGAGACTGCCGTAATTGGCCTTGCGTACGGTGATGGCGTAGCGTTCCGGCTCCACATCGGCAGGGGTGTAGATGATTTGGTCAATATACATGGATATGCCGCTGGTGTTGGTCAACAGCAAGTTGTTCGTACCAGCTTTTAGGGTTGCGGTAAAGGTGGCTTTACGCCAGTCGTTCTTGGTAGCCTTCTCGATGTTGAAGGTGATGGTCTTACCATTCACCGTCGCCTTCATCTTACCTGCTTTCGTGGAATTGCTGTAGCGAACAGAAATGCTGTATTCGCCCTCCTCGCCCTCCTTGAGGGAGAGCTGGTGACGTAGGGTTCCTCCTGTGTTGGTACCCATATCGACCAATCCGTTACCGGCAAACTCCACGATGTCCGGGAAATAATTCACATAAGGGTTCACGAGCTTGATATCCTTCACGTTCTTGTAGTCCATATTCTCTGCCTCAATAATTATCTCGCCGTGATACGCCGCAGGTTGCTGTGGTTTAGGCAAGGTTGCGAGGGTTGGCGCATCGGTCTTGCGGTCGGTAGCTGTGCCAGCACAGTTGACGGTCACATCAACGCCACCCTTGTGCTTCACGGTCAGGGTATAGATGCCCGTCTCAGCATTCCATTGAGCGGTGGCACTGCCTGTAGCCAGCAAGCCCTTCTTCATCGTGTATGAAGGTTCAGCAGTGGCTCCCTTGATGACGATGGTCTCAGCCACAACGGTGGTGGTGTCGGTGCGGAAGTTGTTCAAGTAGAAGTCGATATGGTCGGCATATTCGCGCACAATGCCGCTGCCCAGCATCCCTAAGGTGAGTGTGAGCGAGTCGCAGGTGTTATAGAGCAACGGCACTTTGCCCGTCGCTGTCTTCTTCTTATTCAAATAGGTGTAGGGCATGTAAGTGACGAGCTGGTTCTGCACGCGACTGACGAAGAGGTCGCCCTCCGACAGCTCTGGATAGTACTTATTATATTCGGTCACTTTCGTCTTCACCGCAGACCAACGCGACTTGGCTACGGTTCGTTTCAGTTGCACGGGGATGGTCTTAGCCAAATCGTCATACAGCTCCACACACAAAGGAATGGTGCGGTATCTGCCCGTACTCTTGAAATAGCAGTTGTTGTTCATCCACTGCCCGTCGCCCTTGTTCGTAGGGTCATCCTGCTTGTAAAGACCATCGAACAGCGTTCCCCATGTGGCATACTTGTCCTCGTCGCTGCCCGAGGTGGCATTAGCCAGAAGCACGATGCGCGTACTATCCACCACTTCCTTGCGCGTAGGGATATAAATGGTGCCGTCTATCACCTTGCGCCACATGTCAATCCACGCCCCACGAAAACCCTCGTAGGTTGTCCAGTTGCGACGCGTGTAGCCATCGACAGTGGTACGGTTGCTTTCCTTGAAACACTCGTCGGGAATGGTCTCAGGACCGTCCCACACAGCTCCACCATTCACACCACACTGCTCCATCGTGGTTCCGATGCCAGCAGCAATAGGATATTTTGCTTTGTTTTGTCCCACTGCCTGATCCATCGCACCGCACCATCCACAACGATCGTAGCGTACACCATAGTTCTTGGCAAGACCACTGATGAAGGGCGAGAACGTGGTGCTCTCAGCATTGTAGAAGCACCAGGGCTGCGTGTACTTATATAGCCACAAGATCGCCTCGGGGTAGTCGCGACAGGCCTGCAGCAGGTTCTTGTTGCGCTTCATCATGCCCACGGGACTCAATCCGTGACTCCAGATGTTGCCACAGAACGAGATGGTGAGAAAACCACCATAGTCGTGCGACATCTTCACCAAATTGGCAAACAAAGCAATCTGCCCCACCTGTGTAGCTGAACCCATGTCAGCATCGTCGAACCCCCAGAACTGCTCTGCGAAGTTCCAGCCGAGGAAATTGGGATAATGACGGAAGAAATATTCAAACGTCTCCAGATCGTCTGTCTGCAAATGCGTGCGTCCTCCACTAGCTGGCTGACAAGTGAACCAAAGTCCATTCTGCTGGCACACCGATGCCCAAGACTTATATGTCCTCACCGCACTGCGAGGCATCTTATATACATTATTCTCTTTGTCATACTGGCAGGAGAGGCTCAGGTTCATACACACCCACGGCTTGATGTCGTCGGGCAACAGGTCAATAATCTTCTGCGGGTCGGCAGCGTTCCACACGTCGATGTGAATCATCCACAACGGATGTTCGTTGTCAATCGGACGGCGTGACTGCGCAGCCACGCTGCTAAATGAGAATTGAAAAATGATCAATGATAAAACAATCAGTAAACGTCTCATAATCTGTAAAGGTTTATAAAATTTAGATTTCGAGTGCAAAGGTACGACGAAAAACGTGCAACACCCATAGAAAAATGTTGCACGTCCGTTGGAAATTGTTTCAAACACGACACATCATGGCATAAGGGCTTTGTTCTCACTTGTCCTATTCAAAATAAAACCGTACATTTGTGCACTTTTTCATGAAACATTTGAAATCATCACATGAAGACAAAAACAATTCTCTTAGCGAGCATAATGCTCATTTGGAACAGTGGCAGCCTGTCGGCACAGACTCAGACGATTCAGCTGAGCGGCTCATCGGCTGGCAAAACCTTCGACGGTATTGGTATCGTCAATGGAGGTGGTGCCACATCGGTACTGCTGAAGGACTATCCAGAGCCGCAACGCTCGGAAATCATGGACTTGGTGTATAAGCCTAAGTTTGGAGCCTCAGTGAGCACGCTGCTCGTCGAGATACCTGGCGATGGCAACTCCACACAAGGTTCTATGCCCTCCCATAGCCACTACAGAGGTGACAGCAACTTCCAACGTGGTTATATGTGGTGGGTGATGAGCGAGGCGAAGAAACGCAATCCAAAACTCTCGCTCGATGCTACAGCATGGAGTGCGCCGGCTTGGGTGGGCAATTATTGGTCACAAGATATGGCTGATTATTATGTGTCGTGGCTACAAGGTCTGCGTGAGGTGTATGGATTGGAACTCGATGCCATCGGATGCCACAACGAGAAAGGTGTTAGCTATGACTTTGCCAAAATGCTACGACGCACGATGAATGAACGTGGTTTCTCAAAGGTGAAGTTGCATGCCTTCGACAATTGGGGTGGGGGAAAGATGAACTTCCTGAAAGATATGCAGAATGACCCCGAACTGCGTGATGCCATTGATGTGGTCAGTGCCCATACATTCAGTGAAATACCATTAACGAAGGAACAGCGTGAACTGGCAGAAGCAATGGGGAAACCCATCTGGAATAGCGAGGATCATGTCTATCGCAAAGGTTTCGACTGCCTCATCAGCATCGTCAAGTGCTTCAATGAGAACTACATCGTAAGTGGAGCAACGAAGGTGGTCAACTGGTACGACATTGCTGGTGTCTATCCTTTGGAGCCTTACAGCCACGACCCTGCGATGGTGCTGGCTTGGGAGCCTTGGAGCGGGCACTATGAAGTGCGCGAGAACCTGTGGGGTTATGCCCATTATGGACAGTTCACCGAAGTGGGTTGGCAGTATGTGGATGATGGTTGTCTGACATTGGATGGTGGCGGCACGATGATCACACTGAGAAACCCCATAACGGGCGACTACAGTATCATCGTTGAGACGAAAGATGCCAAAGAAGAACAGACAATAATGGTTCAGGTAGGCAAAGGTTTTAGCAAGGGTAAGTTGTGCGTGTGGCAAAGCACTGAAAAGGAGCAGTTTGTCAGAAAACCTGACATCAAAGGAGGCTCTTTCACCATCACGCTCCAACCCAATTCCGTCTATTCGCTCTCCACGACCCGTGGACAGCAGAAAGGTTCGTTTGCCGACATCCCCACCTCACAACCCTTCCCACTACCCTACGAGGACAACTTCGATGCCTATGATCCCCAAGCATGTGGCTACCTGCCGCACTATACCGCCGACATCATCGGTGCCTTTGAATTAGTGAATGGGAGTCTCCGTCAAACAGTCGGCTCCCACACCCTCAGTTGGGCACCTGAATGGCATTACTACACCATCCTTGGCGATTCTGCTTGGCGCGATTACGAGGTAAGTGCCGACGTTTATCTGAATCCACAGGACGAGGCTGCTATTATGGGGCGTGTTTGCGATGTTGGTTCAGGTTACGGCATCTGGGCAAAAGGCTATTATTTGAAACTCGATGACCAAGGACAATGTACGCTCGTCATTACTCGTGGCAAACTCGACCAGAAGGAACTCATTGGCGATAAGGAGCAACAAGAAGCTATCCTCGCCCGCAAGGATGTGGAAGTGGGAGGAGAACACACACTCGCCACAGCCCAAGTCGAAGGCATTGCTCCCTATCATTGGTACAACTTGCGCCTGCGTTTCGAGGGCGACATAATCACTGGCTATGTTGATGGCAAGCAGGTGGTACAAGCAAAGTCCGACCGCTACCCAAAAGGTATGGTCGGACTCATGGCTCCGATGCAACAGCAACGCATCAGCACACCTTATTTCGACAATCTCAAGATTGTTCCAATCTATTAGTCATCCACGAATCATTATTCTTCAAACATGAACTCCGTCCAGTCGAAGTCGGCATAGCTGATGATGCTTGAAAGCGTATGGGCAAAGATGCCGAGGTGAACACCACAGAAGCCACCGATGGTCTCGGTGCTCAGATAACGGTAGTCCTGACGAGCAAGATGGGTGAAGTGTTCGTTATCCGTTGAGTAATACAGATGATAGAACTGCTGATCGGCAGTGATGCGCAGATAGACGATGTTCTCGTTCAGCGGAATATCTTTTTCGATATGCTCTATTTCACCGATGCGAATTTTGGCTTGAATGTAATGTTTGCCGTCTCTCGTTACCACCTGCATATCGTAATGGTTATGATGGGCTGCGTAGGCCGTGATGCCAGCTACACCACCGTCCTTCAGTCCTGACACATCGACCTTGGTGGTAGCCGTGAAGTTGGGCTCTGACTGGCGATGACCGATAAAAGTAGGATTGCCCACCTCATCAAGCGTGACGATAGAGGTGGTCATACGCAGCCAACCCTTGCGGGCCGTCAGCGAATAGTGGGCTTTTTGTGGCATATTCAGGTGGCTCCAATAAAGCGACAGCTTGTCTGCATCGAAATCATCCTTAGATGGCTCCACGGGCATTGGAACCTGTGGGAGCGTCTGGCATTTCATATCAATCTGAAGCGTTCCATCATTATTAACTACAGGCCATTCGCCTTCATCCCATTTGACTGGAGCCAAGAACGTCTCACGTCCCATCACGTGCTGCAGATAGCCGTGGGTGCGATAGCCGAGACAGATCATCCACCACGAACCGTCAGGAGCCTGTACCAAGTCAGCATGTCCAAGACCTTGGATGTTGCTGTTCTGCATCTTCATGCTGAAATGCGAAAGGATGGGATTGGCTGGATTCGGCTCATAGGGACCAAACAGATTCTTGCTGCGCAGGATGTTCACGTGATGTCCGTGCTCCGTGCCGCCCTCTGCCAACATCAGATAATAATAGCCATCCTTCTTGTAGATATGCGGTCCTTCGGGATAGCGCCCGCCAAGACCTGTGCCCAGATGATGTATCTCACCGAGCTGCTTGCCCGTCTTCACGTCAATCTCGCAGATCTTGATGTCACCCTCCTTCCACAGGAAGTAGCACTTGCCACCCTCGAAGTATAGCGTCGGGTCGCAACTGCCCAAACAGAAGTCGATGTAGATGGGGTCAGACCATTCACCGTTAGGGTCATCTGTATAAACATAAAAGTGTTTGCGCGAAGGATAGACCGTCGTCACCATGTAGAAGCGGCCCTCATGATAGCGGATGGTGGGGGCATAAATGCCACTTTGCTCGTGCATGTTCTCAATCCTGACCTGCGACTCGCGGGTGAGGCAAGCGCCCACCTGTTCCCAGTGAATCAGATCCTTGCTGTGAAACACAGGTACGCCAGGATAGTACTGAAACGTGCTGTTCACCAGATAGAAATCGTCGCCAGCGCGACACACAGAAGGGTCAGCATGAAAGCCCGGGAGCACAGGATTCTTGAATCCCTGAGAATAGCTCATCAGGCTCAGCATCAAGATTGTTACAATAAGGGTTAGTCTCTTCATCTTATCTCGTTTATTTTGCTGCAAAGGTACATAAAAATTAGCTCACCTGCAAAACAGTATTGAGTTTTTAAGAAGGGCTGGGTCGCGAAATGCGACGCCAGCCCTTTGTAGTTAGTTAGTTTATTTGATTAGTTCACGTGGAACCAGTCGAAATCAACGATGCCGCCTGTCTGCTGGGTGGCGAAGTTGAAGAGCATGAAACGCTGACCGCAGAAGTCGGGCATGTCGTATGCCATCTGGAGGGTGTCACCGATGGACTTCCAATCTTTTCCGTCGAGGCTGTAGTAGAAGGTGGCCTTGTCGGTGCGGTCGCGGAAGTCGTGATCTACACGAAGCCAGACTTTTGTCTGAGCAAGAGGCTGGGTTTCAATGTCCTTGCCGTTGGCATCGTCACGATCCATCGCACGGTGCATCACAAGGTAGAGTTGTCCGTTCTCCTTCTTCACACCCACGAAGCCATAACGACGTTGGAAGGAGGCGAGACCTGCCCAGTCACCGTCTTTCATCTGAGAGACATCCATGAGGGTCTGTCCTGAGCAGGTAGGACCGAAGGTGCGCTGGGTGAGCGAATTGCGGGCATCACGGATGTTGTGCGCCACCGAGGTGGTCTTCAGACGCAGCCAACCCTTGCGTTCGGTGAGGCTCCATCCGTTGTGGTCGGGAATGTGGTTCCACTGCCAGCATAGTTTTAGACCTGGTGCCCATGAACCGAAACGTGACTTGCTCTTCTTGGGTTGCCAGATGTCGAACTCATCGCTCTGAACGATGTTCATGCCCTTAGAGGCAGGCAGATTCACGCGATAGGGTGTGGTCATGTTGCGACCTGCTGGCAGCTTGTCGGTGGTACCGTTACCCACGATGGGCCAACCGTCGGCACTCCAAGTCATGGGCAACCAGATGGGCATACGACCTACAGAACCGTAGTCCTTGAAGAGGAAGCACCACCACTTGCCCTCGGGAGTCTGAACGATGCCGCCCTGACCGATGCCGTTGGTCTGCATCACGATGTTGCCTTCCTCGTCAATCATCTCGCCACCAAACACCATGTGGCTTTCCCACTCACCATTCAGCAAGTTCTTGGTGCGCCACACGATTTCCTGACGCTGACCATCGCAACCCTGAATCATGAAGATGTAGTAGTAGTCACCAATCTTGTAACCATGATAACCCTCGGCACGAAGTCCACGGGCAGGTTTCTCCAGATTGGCATAATCCAGCACCTTGCGGCGTTCGCTCACCGTCACGTTCCAGTCCTTATCAACTGAAATCTCACGCAGGTACATCGCATTGTCGGAGAAAGTGTCGGCTGGATGCAGCACATACTTCTTCACCTTTGTGCCAGTATCTTCAAAGAGCAGTCCTGGGTCGTAGCACTTGTCGGTGGTGGAGCAGTGCCACTTGCCGTGCTCGATGTCGTCAGTCACGTAGAAATATGTCTTGCCTGTCGTGTTGCAGGTCATGATCATGTAGAACATCTTCTCGTAGGGGTCGTAGCGCAGATTGGCAGCCCACGAGCCTTGAGAATAGTCGCTCTGTCCGTTCAGCAGACGGAACTTGTCACCCTCATCAATCTCGTCATAGGCATAGTTGATGATCTCCCAATTCACAAGGTCTTTCGACTTCATGATGCCGCAACCAGGCGAAAAGTGCATCGTGGTGGAGACCATGTAGTAGGTATCATCCACACGGATGATGTCGAGGTCAGGTACATCGGCAAAGAGGACGGGGTTCGTCATCATGCCCTTCTCAGTCTGTGCCGCCATACTCATCGTGGCCAGCACCATACACACAATTGTCAGTAATCTTTTCATTTTAAATTAACGGTATATTGAGTTTGTAACAAAACTGGTGCAAAGTTATAGAAAAAGGAGGAGACGCCCCAATGGAAACGTTTCATAAAGGTGCGAATTCCTTTCAAACCAGTCTTAATCTTGATTCATCTCGGCATACTGTGACGGGGACATACCGAAATGGTTCTTGAAGGCGGTGGAGAAATGGGCTTGGTCGGTGTAGCCCACCTTATCAGCCACCTGCGACACATTGACTTTGCCCTCGCGCAGCAGACGGGCTGCCTGTTCCATACGAAGGTTGCGAAGGAAACGCCCTGTGGCGATGCCCGTGATTTCCTTCATCTTGCGATGCAGTTGGGCACGACTGAGACCGACATCAGCGGCAAGTACATCGACATTATATTCAGGATCGGACATGTGGGCATTGACGGAGCGCATGATACGATCCATGAGGGCATCGTCATTGCCTTTCACCTCGACATTCTCCACGCGCTCCTCCTGCTGAACAGCACCGCTGAACTTGCCTCGCAGACGGCGCACATTGTCGATGAGGTTGTCAATCTGGATGTGCAGCTCGTCCATGTTGAAAGGCTTGGCGATGTAGGCATCGGCACCGCTCTTCAGTCCCTCGAGCTTATTTTCCACAGCAGCTTTCGAGGTAAGCATGATGACAGGCAACTGCGAGATGTTGGGGTTCTCTTTGATGCGCCGCAGCAGGGTGATGCCGTCCATCTCGGGCATCATCACATCGCTGATGACGAGGTCGTAGGAACTGGTGAGCAGCATCTTCAGTGCCTCCTTACCGTTGGGTGCGTGGTCGAACTTGTATCTGTCGCCCAGTTCGCCAATGATGTAGTTGGCGATTTCTTGGTCATCATCGGCAATGAGGACGCGGAACTTGCGATAGGCGTGCTTGCCGCCACCTGCCGACAAGACCTCGCGGGCTGGGTTGTCAGTGACAATCTGCTCAGGCTTCAGGTGATTGTTGCCCTTAGGAATGGTGACGATGAAGCAAGCACCTTGTTCACCATCGGTGCGATTCTGTGCCTTGATCTGACCTCCGTGCATCTTGACGATGTTCTGGCTCAGGTTCAGACCGATGCCTGTGCCCTGCATACCGAGGCTGTCGGCATTGCGACCCTGATAGAAGCGGTCGAAGAGGCGCTCCTTGTCCTCGTCCTTGATGCCCATCCCATTGTCAATCAGCTGAATCTCTATGTCGTGTTCCTGCTCCTTCAACACCACCTTCACCTCTCCCCCATCGTAGGTGTACTTGAAGGCGTTGCTCAGGAGATTGCTGATGACCTTGTCGAAGTTGATGCGGTCTATCCATGCCAGCACATGATCTTTGTCGTGCTCGAAGGTGAAGGTGATGTTGCGCTGATTGGCATTGTACTGGTAGAGTTTACAAATGCCGGTGATGAAGTCCACAAGATTCGTCTCGCGGCAGTGCAGCTGCATCTGGTTCTTGTCTATCCTGCGCTCATCAAGTATCTGGTTGACGAGCAGCATAAGCCGCTGGGCATTACGGTCGATGGTCTGGATGGAGGGTTGAAGAACGGAAGAATTGAAAGATTGAAGTTCTTCTATTGTCTTCAATTCTTCAATTTTTGAATTCTTCAATTTTTCCAGCGGTCCCATGATGAGTGTCAACGGCGAGCGGATATCATGGGTGGCATTGATGAGGAACTTCATCTTCTCATCATCCAGTTCCCTTCGTTTCCGCTGGTTGTAGCTGCGGATGAGATACCACGCGACGAGGGCTGCAATGAGCAGATAGACGAGGATAGCCCATGTGGACAAGTACCAGGGGTTCTCCACCACGACGGTCAGCGTGAGCACCTCCGATGATGCCACACCGTAACTTTCTGCACGTACTTCTATTTGGTAGGTGCCAGGCTTCATCTTGCCAAATGAAATCGTGTTGGTTCCTTTGGTCGTTGACACCCATTGCCCTTCGTTCAGGCGATACTGGAAACTGATGTTGTCGGTGCTCTCATAGTCGAGCAATGAGAACTCCATCGAGAAGGAATTCTCGTCGTAAGGGATGGTGAACCTGTTGCTTCTGAAATCGACAGGTCTGCCATCACGCAGGAAACGGGTGAGATGCACCTTCACTCGATTAGCACTCCCGCTCTGGATATCCAAGGGATTGAATATCGTCAACCCGTCACGTTGTCCGAAAGCAATCCTCCCATCTGGAAATGTGAAAGCGGCACCTGCAATGTATTCTCGTGTGCTGAGCCCATTCCCGTTCAGATGATTCACGAAGCATTTCTTCTGTCGGATATACTGCCAAATGCCTTGTGTGGTGCTGATCCAGAGGTCGCCCTTGTTGTCCTCCACAATGCTGCTGATGCTCACGTCCTCTAACAGCTCTGCACCAGGGAAGCGTTCTGTCGTGTTCGCTGAATGCCGATAGATGTAAAGACCGTCGGCAGTGCCGATGACGATGTCATGCTCTTGCGTCTCGCAGAGTGGTCCGCAAGCGATGTTTTCAAGCAAGACGTTCCATCCCATACTATTGAAACTTCCATCTGAGGGATTCATGCACGACACGCCTATGGCAGTTGACAACCACAATCGTTGATGGCTGTCCATCATCATGTATCCTACCCAGTCATTGCACAGTTTCCCGTTCGGACTGTCCATGCTGGCGTTGAAGGGTTGTGTGGCTCCCGTCTCTGTGTTATACTTGTAGAAACCTTTGCCAAAGACGGAAATGTACAGATTTCCGTTGCCGTCGCTGATGATCTGTCCAATACTGATGCCTTCAAACGCTTGCTTCTTCTGTAGTATTCCTGTGGCTGCATCGAAGAAATACAAGGTGTTACCTGTGCCGAGCCAGTAGCGTTGCTCACGCTCCCAACAGACAGTCAATAATTCTGGCTGGGTGGCAATGCGTGACTGAATCAGTCCTTGATGGTCGATGTGACACAGAAGACCTTGTCGAACAGCACACCAGGCTCCCCCTTTGCCATCGGGTGCGATTGCAGTCAGACGACCGGCGAACTGGGTGTCTTGTCCAGCGAGGCTCCAGCTGTTGAAGGCTGGCACTCGCTGCGAGGCGAGGAAGATGCCCGTGCCGAAACAGGTCAGCCAAAGATGATCGTTTTTGTCCTGCATGATGTGGCTCACATAGGGCGCTCCCTGCTGGCGATGGTTCTCTGTCAGCGGTTCCTTCCTTGCCGTCTTCTTACCTTTGTCGATAACAAGCAAACCCTGACTACTGGTGCCTATGTACAGATTGCCAGATGGGGCAAGGAAAGCGTGAGTCATGGTCAAGTCAGTACCACCCACACTGAGGTCGTAGCCCGCATCCTTCAGGGTGTCTGTGGCATAATCGTAACGCAAGATGCCCTTCTTGCACACCAGCAACACACTTCCCCCATCTATGTCCACAAAGGCCATCGGTTCTCCTTTGTCACTGTGGAAGACCTTGCAGAATTTCATCTTGCTGCCTTTCATCACATAAAGATATGCCATATCCATATGATTGCCGCACCACAGGTTCCCTTTTTTATCAATGTGCAGATGGGCAATGAAGTTGTTGTTGGACTGGGCAGAAAATTCGTCACATCGTGTGATTGTGCCTGCCGACATCACATACATACCCATTCCTGCTGTGCCGAGGAAGATGTTCCCCTCCTTATCTTGCACCATCGTGTTGACTCGCGGCTCAACACCATTAGGGAAAGGCAGTCGGATGAAACTTTCTGACGCATAGTCATATCGACAAAGTCCCTTGGCGTGTCCCACCCAGAAGTTGCCGTTGCGGTCGGGCAGGAAGCAGTTCACGTAGTTGTCGGGCAACGTGGTTGAGTCACGGTGAACGTGGTAGTAGTTCGTGAAGTGATAGCCGTCGAATCGAGACAGACCATAGTCGGTCGCTATCCAGATGAAACCACAGTCATCCTGACAGATATCCATCACACTGCTGCTCGCCAACAATTCCGAGGAATAGAAGCGTCCCCCGATGGCACTAACTGTCAGCGTGATGCAACAAAAACAAAAAGATAAAAGGGTCTTGTGCATGATTTCAACAATTTTGTGGGCAAAATTACACAATAATCCTTATACGACCATAGGTTTTTGTCACATAATCATCGAAAAATGTTGCAAGGCCAATTTTGTATCCTCTCAGGTATTATTTATTCAAGGTTCGGAAACATCCTCGGCAGCGATGCTTCTTTCCTCCTCCACATCAAAGTGGTAGGTCATCTTGGCACCTTGATTCTGGAGGGCGATGTAGTTGAGGGTACGAAGAAGTCCTTGGAGGGTTTGTTCACGTTCTTGGGGTTTGAGCTGGCACTCCCAGATTTCGATGGTGTGCCAACCTTGTGCTTTGAGTGCCAAGAGGTTTTCGTGGTCACGTTCCTTGTTGCGCTGGATCTTGTGTGACCAGAAATCGACGTGGGTTTGGGGTATCTTATACATGGAGCATCCTTCGTGTCCATGCCAGAAGCAGCCGTTGATGAAGCTGCCGGTGCGGAGTCCGACAATCGCCAAGTCGGGGGTGCCAGGCAGGGTCTTGGCATGAATGCGATAACGGAAACCGTGACTGAACAGGAAACGGCGCACGAGCATCTCAGGTCGCGTGTTCTTCGACCTGATCCTGCGCATACAGTTGCTGCGCTGCTGGGGTGTCATCTTGTCTG
The DNA here is from genome assembly GCA_017614895.1 of Bacteroidaceae bacterium. Lineage (GTDB taxonomy): Bacteria > Bacteroidota > Bacteroidia > Bacteroidales > Bacteroidaceae > Minthosoma. The sequence goes on from JAGAAZ010000055.1 coordinate 38,119, forward strand.
CCATTATTTCTTACTTCTTACCTCTTACCTCTTACTTCTTACCTCTTATTGTTTCTCCGTCATATATTTCCAATAGCGTCGAGGCATATCATTCAGTTGCTTCTTCGGATTCATGCGTTCACGGATACAGATGGCCTTGAAGTAGGTGCGCCAGAGGTCTTGGAAAAGTTTGTCATCCTCGCTCAGCACCTCATCGTTGAGTTTGCCGCTATCGAGGTCGAAGGGCAGTGTGTCCTCATCCTGAAACGTGATGCGCGTCACCTCCTGCTGGTCGTAGTAGAAACCATAACGGCGTTTGGCATCGTAGAGGAGCCAAGGCTGGGTGCCAAAGCGGTCTTGGAAGTGATTCACCACGAGCGGCAGCACATTGTGATCGGGAGACACCACACCCAGGTACGTGCCGTCCTTCGCCTTCTGGAAGCGTACAAACTGCATCATCCGCAACCGTTCGTGCATCACTTTCCGATAGATGTTGGTCACCGTCAGCACATCGGGGTCGGAGAAGTTCCGTTCGATGCTCCTTGTCCCTACGGGCTGTTGAAACACCTTGTAGATATAATGGAACAGGGGCGTGTCCAACTCGGGCAATTCCGACTGGTAACTCACAGCCAGCAACCGCATCGCCTCCTTCGACACACGTTTCTCCAACCCAGCCCACACCCGTTGTGCCCGATCGTCAGCCGTCATCACTTCATGTACCTCCTCACAGAACAGCGACAGGGGTTCACCCTTCCCGACCAAGAGGTCAGGCAGCTGATGGAGCGAATAAGCATCGAAGACGGCTGAGAGCACGCCATCGAGGGTTCTATTGATGGTGTAAACAAGCATGGTCTATTCGTCTTTGGGGGCTGGTTCATCATCGAAGTCCAATGTCAGTTGCAACTCCGCAGCCGCTTTCTTCTGCTGCGCCTTCGACACGAGGAGAGGTTTCAGGCGTTCGGGGTGCAGTTCGTTGATGCCCACAATGGGGTTGGCATAACCATCGGTGAGTTCGTGACACGTGATGAAATACTTGGCCTTCTTCATCACCACCCCCATCTTCTTCAGGTGGTAGGACGTGATGCGGTTGAAACGTCGGGAGTTCACGATGAGCAAGGCTGACTTCACGCCAATGCCTGGCACACGCAGAATCTTCTCGTAGTCATCACGGTTGATATCGACAGGGAACTGCTCAGGATGCCGCAAAGCCCACGCGAGTTTGGGGTCCACTTCCAAGTCCAGATTCGCATTCGCCTCATCCACAATCTCCTCCACCTTGAACTGATAGAAACGCATCAGCCAATCAGCCTGATACAGACGGTTCTCACGCACCAATGGCGGTTGCTTCAGCACAGGCAGACGGGGGTCGTAGGTGTTCACGCTCACATAACCCGAATAATACACCCGTCGCATAGTGGGTTGCCCATACATCGCAGACGACATGTGCAGGATGTCCCTGTCGGTCTCTGCAGTCGCCCCCACAATCATCTGGGTGCTCTGTCCTGCTGGCACGAAACGAGGTACATGCTGCAAGTGCTTCCTGTCCTCCTTGTTCTCCAACACGCCCTGCTGAATGAACTTCATAGGAGTGAACACACTCTGGTGGTCCTTCTCGGGTGCCAGCATCTTCAGCGAGGTCTCGTTGGGAATCTCGATGTTCACGCTCATACGGTCGGCATACCGTCCTGCCTCACTCAGCAGTTCACGACTCGCCCCTGGGATACTCTTCAGGTGGATGTAACCATTGAAGTGGTGCACAGTCCGCAAGTCCTTCGCAATCGCCACCAGACGTTCCATCGTGTAATCAGGATTCCGCACTACCCCACTGCTCAGGAACAGCCCCTCGATGTAGTTCCTCCTGTAGAACTCCATCACAATCTCCTCTAGCTCATGCACAGCCAGTGTCGCCCGCTTGATGTCGTTGCTCCGACGGTTGATGCAATAGGCACAGTCATACATGCAGTAGTTAGTCAGCATCACCTTCAGGAGCGAGATGCAACGTCCATCATCGGCAAAAGAGTGACAGATGCCGACCCCTCCGACGGTGTTTCCCACCATCCCCTGCTTACCACCACGCACAGTGCCGCTCGACGAGCACGACACATCGTACTTCGCCGATTCAGCCAATATCCGCAGTTTCTCCAATGTCTTTTCTGTCAGCATATGCCATTCAATGATGATTGCAAAGTTAGTGCAAACCGAGTAAAATACAAAATAAATCAACATTTATTTTTATTTTCGAGGTGCAGCCTAAGTTCGGCGTAGCCAACGGTAGCACTTTTCTTTGGAACATGCAAACAACAAAGACATAAAAAAAAGAATCCACCTTTTTAGATGGATTCTATGAATTTGATGACAGCTTTACGGTCTTCTTTCTTCAGATGGTAGAACTTCTCTGTAGCTCTGTAGGCATCTGACTGCTTCGAATACCCGTGCCACATGATGGCTTCCAATACAGACCGTGCACGACAGTCGTGAAGTCGGTCATCAGCTCCTGTCAGCTGCAGGGAGAGTCCACGTCCCCAAAGAGGTGTCGTGCGGCACCAACCTGTGCGGATGTCGTTCTTCATGAAGAGGCGGTGCTGCACCATATCGGTGTAGGGCCAGATGGTCTGGTTGGGATATTTGGGCAGCATGTCAGTCGCGTTCTTGCCGACGCTCTGGGCATACGACTTGGTGGCAGCATCCACCCACATATTGTCAGCACCCGTCTTCCACGAAGGACGGTGACACTGGGCACAACCAATCTCCGAGAAAACTTTCTTGCCACGTTGCACCTCTGCATCATTCAGGTTGCGGGCAGCAGGGACAGCCAGTCCTCGATGCCACACCATAAACTGATAATACTGCTTGTCGCTCATCTCATCCTTGCCGTTGTAGGGCGCCCCATTGAAGAGGTACTTGTCGAAGGTCTCCTTCTTGGCAATCGACGAGCAGCTCAGGAGTTCGTTCACACGGGCTGCAATGCCCTCGTCTGTACCATCAGCATAGTAAGGATGCAGGATGCTCGCAGCCGATGCACCATGTTCCTTGATGTATTGGATGACCTCAGCATCCTCGCTCTGCGCCTTTGCCCAAGCAGGAGTCGTGTAGAGGAAATGGCGGTCAGAACGAGTCACGTTGGTGATATTCCAAATGGCGTTGGCACCAGCACCATCCTGCAACGTACCACGTGTCATCGCATAGGTGAAGCGTTTGAGTGGACCATGCTTCCCATCACGGAAAGTGCCTGTATCGTTATAGCCAGCTGAGTAGTAAGCAGACGCCTTGAACGCATTCGCCTCCTTGTCCCACATCGCAGGGTTCAATTCCACATACTTCGCTTCAGCAGCCCATTGTGCTTCAATATCCTCGTCGTTGAGGGCATCGAGCAAACCAGTACCATAGATGCCGATGGTGGATTCCAGACGCACCTCATAGTTCGTGGGCTTCGGATTGGTGTTGAAAGCAGACTGAGGAATCGTCACTTCGGGATAAATCAGGGCATACGTCTCACCATCCTCGAACTGCATGGGCAGACCACTCTCCATCGCAATGACCTCCTTCCACTGGATGGAAATCTGACGTTCGTCGATAGGAGCCTTGAAGGGTGACATCGCCTGTGTCTGAGGCATACCCGTCACCTCGCTGATGTAGGCGTTGTTGTCAGGATGATAGATGACCAGCAGATAACCGTTGCCCATCTGGTTGGCACGATACTCCGTCTGACGCTTGCCGTGTCCGTAACTGGGGTGACAGGCAATACATGAATTACGCACCCATGCAGGACCTAACCCCTTGCGAGGTTCCTGCTCGAAGGTGTAGAGTTTCGAGAAGAAGCCCTCGCCTGTGATGAAGTCCTCCTCCATCCCAGCGATATTCGACACAGCAGGAGCAGGAGCTGAGTAGCTGGCCTTCTCCGTTGTGCCCAGCACACCACCAGGATACCACTCTTCGGCTGTGAAGTTGCCTGTGGCCTTTCCAAATGCCTGTTCGTCGGGGGTCAGCGAACCCAATCCGTTGGCATCGTCATCATGATCGGAACATGCTGTCAGCAGAGATACTGACAGCATTCCGATACATGTGACACGTGTTAGTTTCGATACGTGTGTCATAGTTGTTATTTGTTAAGGGTTTGTTATTCTTCCTCAGAGATGGAATCCCAGTTGTCTGGGTCATCGAAGTTCTTGCCCCAAACGATACTGCAATACTTCACGAACGGAGCAGGCATGTTGCTGATACTCTCGATGGCGCTGACATAGCTGCTTTCAACAGCCGAGTTCACCTGGTCGCTCTTCACGCTGGCAAAGAAGGTGTGGAAGCTGTACTTGTTGGCAGTCTTGTCGGTAGAACCCAGCCAGACATTGCGGATGCTGCGGATATTATCACGGAAATCGGTGATGGAGTTGTAGCTGTAGGGTGACTCCACGTAAGCGATGTCGCCAGCAGAGAAGGGATTGGCAATCTTGGCTGTACCCACCTCGTTACAAATCGCCAAGCAAGAGCCTTCATCATCGCTCAGCACCTGTGCAATAGCTGCCTTCAGGGTTGGGAAACTACTCTTGCTGCCGCTGATGCCTGCTTTGGTCAGGTTCTCACCATACGACAATCCGTTGCTGGTCTTGTAGTCGAGTTCTGCAGCCTTGACCACAGCCACACGGTTGGCATTAGCTGCAGTTTCGCCCTCCCAAGCCACCTGCAACTGGAAGCAGCGCTGTTTCAGCAAGGTGCAGATGGTCTGAGCGTATGCCAGTTCCTGAGCACCTGTGATATGCTCGAAGTTGGTGTAAGTATCGTTGCCCTGCAATTCAGCCACCTTACGGTTCTGACCATTACGGAAGAGGATAAACTCCAATGCGTGGAAACCCAAAATCGTGGCATCCTCCAACATTTCGTCGTTCATGCCGGTATTGAAATAGTTGAGCAGCAAACTGCGGTTCAGAGGCCAAGAGTCGATGGTGGGGTCAATGTCGAAGTCAGAGGCTGCACCCATCAGAAAGGCTTCAGAGCGCTCCCAATTCAGACGAGCCTGTTTGAAATCTTGACACGCTTTGTCAATCTGCGCTTGGGTAATGCTGTTGACGGTCAGACCGTTCAGGGTCTTCTCCATATCCTCCACATCGTCAGCCAACTGCGTATAGGTAGGTACAATCACGTTGCCCACCAATGTTTCCAACACCTTGCGCAGATAATCCTCTTGTTCTTCGCTCAGTTTCGAAGTGGCGATGGTGTTGTTGGCACTCTCCAATCCACTGACCAGCCTTTGGCAGTCGTCGATGGCCTGCCGACCAAACGCTTGGTTGCTGTAGTTGGCATCGGTGGTGTTCGATGCGTAGCTGTCCTGATCCACCTGTGGTGTGGTCGTGATGATGCTAAACTGTTCGTCGTTCACTTCATTGTTGTTGTCACTGTCGCTGCAGGCAGTGAAGGCAAGCCCCATCGCAAGGGCGCCCATTGCAAAAATTGTTTTCTTCATTGTTCTATGATATTAAAATGTTTGTATTCTCAACTGTCAACTGTCAATTGTCAACTACAAAAAGAACCCTTCGTATGCCACACCAACATTCACGGAAGGCTCATCGTTGAACAGGCTCTTCAGGAATCGCTTCGAGTATTCGCCCTTGATGACAATCTGACGGATGGGATGGTAATTGAAACCGACCGCCATACGCTGCACAGCCGTATAGTCGTAAGCTGTTCCCCTGGTCTTGCTGGCATACGGATTGTAGGTCTCGTAACGTCCAAAGAGATAGAGTTGCTGTGCCTTCTGCCGCATGCTTGAAATCTGCGAGAAGATATCGTAGCCAGCCTCTATACCCACAGCGTAGGCATTTTTCGACACAAAAGCCGAATGTTTGTAAGGTGATTTGGAGTTCAGACGGTTATATACATATTTCAACTGCTCTGCATCGCCCAGATAACCATAATCTGCCTGACCACGAACAATCCAGTTGTGTGCCTTGTAGGTGAAGTCGATAGCACCAATCGCCACCACACCCTTATACTCTGCATCCACCCCGTTCGCATTGCGGGGGTAGCTGTTGCCGATACTGTGACCATAGTAACCACTCAATCCGATGCGCAAGCCTGGAACCGAATAGTTGTCGAAGCGGAGTGATGCCCCATACGTGTTGGCTACATCAAATTCCATAGGCGACTTGTGACCCTTGTGAATCCAACCCGTGTTGGTGAAGTTGTCAGCATTCAGACCTGCCAGGAACTGTGCTTCGTAGCGGAAATCGCCAGCACGTCCCCAGAACGACACACCTGTCTGATGCCAGGTGGAGGGCAGGATGGTGTTCTCACCCTCTGGACGATAGACAGTGAAGTAACTAAGGGGTTCGTGGTGGGCGTTGTTCAAACCTACAGGCACCACGATATGTCCTGCACGGATATTCGCCCAACTTGCGAAGGACTTCTGAATCCAGAACTGCTCCAGTTCCACCTCTCCACCTTTTTCCGTCTCCTGCTCCCATTCGCCGCCTTCCTCATCTTCCTTCTCGTAGGCGATGCCGGTACCTCCATGTTCAAATTCTATCTCTGTGCCGAAGGTCCATCCCTGACCGAAGTCATACCCAAGATAGATGACCGCATGGGGAATGTCGAAGCGTCCGTGACTGGGGTCGTTCTTGTGTTCTTCGGGTTGACTGTAGCGGCTCACATGGTCGCTGAAGTAGTTGCGTGAGAAGTTGGCTTCGCCATAGCCTCCCACACTCAGCCGTGATGCTTTCTTCGTCTGCATTGTACTGTCTGCGCTGCTTTCCTGCGCATTTCCTGTCAGGCACAGCACTACAGTTAATAATGTGAAAAACAATCTTTTCATCTCTGATTCCATTTGATTAAAAACTGGGTGCAAAGGTACGACGATTTCCCCCAATGCTGCAATACCTAAAAATAGTGAAACTGACTTCGTGCTCTTGTGTGTTTCATGGAAAATGGCTAATTTTGCAGCGAAATTCAAAGATAAAAAGTACGCGCAATGAAGAACGTAAAGATGTATGAGTCCAGCGACAAGATGATTACGCTGATCAAGGACAATTATAGTGTGCTGCAGGCATTGGGTGCCTTTGGCATCAACCTCGGCTTTGGCGACATGACCGTGAGCGAGACTTGCCGCAAGAATGGTGTTGACACCTACACCTTTCTGGCAGTGGTCAACTTCACCATCAATGATTATGCCCATTTTGAGGACGACGAGCAAATCAGTGTGCCAACCCTCCTCCACTACCTGAAGGCGAGCCACACCTACTACCTCGACTTCCAGCTGCCTTTCATCCGTCGTGAATTGCAGGAGAGCATCACAGAGGGCGACCCACTGGGCAAGCTCATCATGAAGCTGTATGAGGAGTATGCACAGGAAATCCGACGCCACATGAAGTATGAGGAGAAGACGCTCTTTCCCTATGTGCAGTCATTGCTCGATGGGCGTCCATTGAACAATTACGACATCCACACCTTCTCCAAGCATCACGAACAGACCGACAAGAAACTGCGCGAACTGAAACTCATGATTATTAAGTATCTGCCAGCTGATTCTCTCCACAACAACCAACTGACAGCAACCCTCTACGACATCTACAACAACGAGGAGTGGTTGCGCCATCATGCAGAGGTGGAGGATCATATCTTCGCTCCAGCCATCAAACGTCTGGAGCAACAAGCCCGACAAGATGATGTCTCGAAGAATATCTCAGAAATGGTCTTCAAAAATGGTCAGGACAACAGCGAGGCACTCTCCGACCGCGAGAAGGAAGTCATCATTGGTGTTGTGCAAGGTCTGCTCAACAAAGAGATTGCTGACCGTCTCTGCATCTCTGTCAACACCGTCATCACCCATCGTCGAAACATCGCCCGCAAACTCCAGATTCATTCCCCTGCAGGACTCACGATCTATGCTATCGTCAACGGCCTCGTTGACATCTCCAGCGTGAACCTATAAAAAAGCAGCAAGCGATAGAAATCACTTGCTGCTTGGTCGGGAAGACCAGACTCGAACTGGCGACCACGCGCCCCCCAGACGCGTACGCTAACCAACTGCGCTACTTCCCGATTTTTGTAAATCGGGTGCAAAGGTAGTGCAAATTTTAGACAATACAAAATAAAAACAAACTTTTTCTTGCTTTTATTATCACTTCGCCGTAACTTTGTCCCATCAAAACCAACAAAGAACAAGTCAAATGAAGAATATCATTGCCATATTGCTGTGGACATGCTGCCTGGTGTGCATGGGCTGCACAGAGGGAGACAAAGAGACAGAGGTGGTGCTGGAAACCACAGCTGGAGAGATTCGCGTGAAACTCTACGATGACACCCCTGGACATCGTGACAACTTCGTGAAGAACGTGAAAGACGGAATGTACACAGGTGTGACCTTTCATCGTGTGGTGCGTGACTTCATGATTCAGACAGGCGACCCCAAGACACGTCCAGAAGGATATGAGGTGAAGCTGACTCCAGAAGGTGACACCATCACCGAACGGATTCCTGCCGAGATCGTATGGCCAAAGCACTTCAACAAGCGTGGTTCTTTAGCAGCAGCACGTGATGCCGACGAAGAGAACCCAGACAGAGCCAGCGACAAGTTCCAGTTCTACATCGTGACAGGCAGAACCTGTCAGGATGCAGATATGGATGCCTACGAACTGGCAAGAGTGCAACGCGACACGGAGATTCTCTATCGGAAGAAGCAGTTGGCGAACCAAGAGAAGTTGGAAGCCCTGCGTCAGGCACGTGACCGTACAGGCGTCAGCAACCTGCTGGAGAAGTTGCTGGACGAAGCCAAATGGGAAGTGTCCGAGAATCCACCCATCACCTACCCTACCGACCTGCGTCGCAGCTACGGCATCCGAGGAGGTGCCCCCTGGCTCGACAACGAATACACCGTCTTTGGCGAAGTGGTCGAAGGCATGAAGGTGGTGGAAGCTATCCAGAAGATCAAGACCAACGCCCAGGAAGTTCCCCTCAAGGAAGTTCGCATCATCAAAGCTTACGTGGTGGAGTGATGTTCTACCCCAAGAAAGACAATTCAGATAGGCATTCGCTTCATTCTCCCCCTCGCATCCAAAAGATTTTGAAAGTTTCAAAATAAAATTCTAAAGTTTTGAAAAATATTTTGAAACTTTCAAATTATTTTTTGCAACTTTAGAAATTTTGTGGATAGCCTAGTTTGTTTGAAATGGATACGGGGGTAATGATGAAATGGATAGCCTACTACTGTTTTAAAATGCCGACGGCAAAGCATCAAAGAGACGGCGGCATAATGTAAGCGAGCCGCCGTCTCTTTTTTGTGCCCTAACCATAGAAAAAGTTTTTCCCAACTACGCAGAAAATTTATATTTCTCTTAAGGGTCGCAAGTATTTCCCTTAAGGATTGTCTTCATTTATTTTTCATTTAATAAACAAAAAGCTATAAATCATCTACTATGTGTACAAAACTTCCCCAATTCTCATCATAAGCATACTTGCCCTTTAATCCTGCCGGAACATGGAGGGTGGCATTATTGAATGTTTGTGTTGAAAAAGAAGCAGAGAAGGAAAAAGATGCACCATAATACGAACGGCTATACATCTTTGGTGGATTAGGACATTTCATATAAATGTCCAACAAGCCGCAATCATAAAATGCGCCACTCCCAATAGAAGTAACATTGATTGGAATCGTCACGGTTTCCAAAGACTTACAGTTAAAAAATGCTCCTCCTTGTATTTCTGTCACGCCATTAGGAATTGATACATTCTTTAATGATAGGCAATTCTCGAAAGCATAATCTTCTATTTTTACAACACTTTCAGGAATCGTCACGGATTCCAAAGATTCACAGCCATAGAATGCATGACTATTAATGCAAGTGAATCCCACAGGGATAGAAACGGATTTCAGACATTTGTTTATACCAAAGGCATATATATCGATGCCATTGACTACATATTTTTCATCTTTGTAAATGACATATTTAGGAATACTTATATTCTCTGCATATTTATCAACCCAACATACCCAAGCCGTCATTTCAACAGGATTATCTGACATGTAGGAAGACGATTTATAAAGCCTATAAAACAAGGAACCATCAGAAACAACACTTTCTGTCCAACCTCTGTGCGGGCTATCCCAATACAGTCTACGATAATAAGAGGAATCTTTGACGTATACAGTTTCTTCCCTCCTCTGAGGATTGGTAGAAGCGACATCACGAATCTGATTTGCCCATTCTTTCCATTCCGTTTTGTATACTTCCTTACTATCAGTGGGTACATATATGGGACAATTTGTACCATAAAAAGCATATTCTCCTATTGCAGGAGGATTGGGGGATTTCAATTCTACCCTTTTTAAACCACTACAGCCTTGAAAAGCATAGTTGCCAATAGACACGATGCTGCCAGGAATGGTCAAAGAGATCAAACTGGTACAATTAGAGAAAGCACCTTTGCCAATCGATGTGACCTTATGTTTAATACCATCTATTGTAACATCTTGGGGAATGTTTGCCTGCGTTGCCTCTTTCACTCCTTTTGCCACTTCTAAAGTTTTGTTTTCTTCTGAGGTAACCCGATAACACATTACACCATCAAAATAACCATATTCAACATTTCCTTCATCAGATGTATATGGTTTGTAATCGTCAGAAGTTAAAGAAATTGTCAAACCAGAACTTCCTTCGTCATCGTCTTTACTACAAGACACGAATGCTCCACACATGATGAGCATAAATACAAAAAATGAAATGTAAGATATCTTTCTCATAAGGCTATATAAAATTTTAAAGTTTAAACAAATGACAATTCTCCATTTGGAGAGGTTTTTCATTAACGTTATGTGATGAATTTTCTATAAAAGAATTTATATATCTTGTTTCTTGTCCATCGTGGATAGAGAAATACCAATTTGAATTAGGACAAACCTTTGTGCGTACAGCATGAAAATACGGAATGTCAATTATAGACATCGAATGTCCAATAACAACAATATTGGAAATGTTCTGTAATGTGTCAAAAAAGGAATTTTTCTTTATGTTGTTAGTGATATTCTTATTCAATGTGTTCATGATTTCTACAATCTTTTTTCTTGGAAGTTCTTCTTCGTCTGTTTCAGCATAAACATCATGTGGCGCTGTAGTAATATCATGACCCGTCAGTATTTCTTCATCATCAATGCTTCCATGAATGTGACATATCTGGCTTTCAGGGATTCCATAGAAATTTTCTAACACTTTAGTGTAATTGAAAGTGAGGAAAAGACTCTCTTTACTTAACTCAAGTCTGCATTCTGTAGGTATGTGTTTTATATCAATGTTGCTTGCCCACTCTTTCATAAGAGGACGTATCTTTTTGACAATGTCACTTAGTTCTTCTACGGATTTTCTCAATGCTTCATCATTCCAAACATCTTCAGTTTTATGGCGTAGTTGGTGATAAAGTTCTTGAGAATCATACGTTCTAAGTACATTTTCAAAATTACTCCATAGATTACATTGTTGGTAATTCAATCTCAAAAAGAACCATTCCATATCATCTACGAAGTTCTCATAGTCGTTCAAATTAAGCCAACTACAAAAGTGCCTGTATTTTGACTTAATATTGTGATACAAATCAAATCCATTACCAATAATGTACAAAGTGTCTTTTTCTTTATCTTGCAAATTTGGAAGCATAAACAGACGATTTTTGTACCCAGCAACTCCCTTACTCGGCAAATTTTATGATTTGGTTCATATATATACAAAAAGCGTGGGGAGTTCTCTTGTCACTCGTCCCACTCTTTGAGGCTCTGGCATCGCCCTGATTGTCTGAACGAGCAACGCCGAAGCCCACGCATTGTATATAAACAACATTGCGGCAAGAAGCCAATAATGGCTTTCCTGCTTTAGTGTCATGAATATACACTTGATGGACGTTCTTTGTTACCTTGTTTTTGACAATCAATTCGAAACTGCCAGATTTCAAAGAGTCAAGCACAAAGCGTCAAGTACGCCTTTTCTATATATAGGTTCTCTACCCTAATCCCACCCAAAAGCGGGACTTCGGCAAGAGAACATTTGCAAATTAAGTAAATAAATGTGAAACCTCCAAACTTTTTCCAAACTTTTTCCCTTTTTTGTTTGCTTGTACTAAAATCTATCATTATCTTTGCACCAAGTTATTCACTCTAAACACATTTACGATAATGGAAAACAAGAAAAAGGTAATACCCGACTTTGGCTACGTGGCCTTCGTGGGAGAGAAACCGCAAGGTTTGCCTAAGCCTAAAGTCGTAAAGTGTGGAACAAAAAACCGCAATCATGCTCCGATTAAAGTTAACCGAGCCATTCGAACAGGTGTACGTATATATCAGTCTGGAGAACCCATTGACTGGGCAGGTGCGTACAATTGACGCGAAGGTAGACACAGGTGCTGCTGTAACGATCATACCCAAGGACGTGATTGACGGATTGGAACTCCCATCACTTGGTAATTGGGAGTTCTCGATGGTGGATGGAACTCCTCTATCCACAGAAGCGTTTATGTGCCGTCTTTCGTTCTCAGATGAAGACAGCATCGACACCCCTATTTATGTATGTGATACAGAATCTGGTGTGGCATTGTTAGGAATGGATGTCCTAAAACTTTGTAACTTTTCCCAATGGCATGAATGGGGAAAGGAAGAACACTCCGTTTATTTTGAGATTGAACTATTGGGAGAAGAGGCTCTGCTTTAAGTCGCACTACATTCCATTCATTAACTCGATTCATCGTTTGAGTTAATTAATTCGATGATTTGAGTTAATAATTAAATCTGAAAGGATTTCCAGAGATTGTCGTCGGGCAGGGGTGCTTCGGCAGCAATTTCTTTTTTGCTGACGGGATGGATGAAGTGCATGGAGTAGCTGAGCAGGGATATGCTGCCGTCAGGGTTGGAGCGCTTGGCACCATACTTGAGGTCTCCCTTGATGGGACAACCCATCTTGGCAAGTTGGCAACGAATTTGATGGTGGCGACCTGTTTTGAGGTCCACCTCAAGGAGATAGTAGTTGTCGGATTTGCCAATAACTTTGTAATCAAGGATAGCTTTCTTGCTGTGAGGCACTTCACGGTCGTAGGCATAGGACTTGTTCTGCTTCTCATTGCGAACAAGCCAATGGGTGAGTGTGCCTGCTGGCTCAGCAGGAGCATCCTTCACAATCGCCCAGTATTTCTTCTTCACTTCGCCGTTTGCAAACATTGCATTGAGTCGCGCCAATGCCTTAGAAGTACGTGCAAACAGGACGAGTCCGAACACAGGACGGTCGAGACGATGAACAACACCAAGGAAGACGTCGCCTGGTTTGGCGTACGCTTCCTTGATGTATTGCTTCACTGTTTCGCTCAGGGGTTTGTCGCCGGTCTTGTCGCCCTGCACGATTTCACCTGTCGTTTTCGAAACAATGATGATGTGATTATCTTCGTAGAGAACAGTCATAAAAATTAAAAGATTGAAAAATTGAAGAATTGAAGTTTTGGCTGACGCGATGCTCCTATTGAGGGAAACACACCGCATGGCAACTTCAATTTTTCAATTCTTCAATTCTTCAATTTTACATATTCATGCCACCGTCAATCTGGATCACCTGACCAGATACGTAGCTTGACATATCAGATGCGAGGAAGAGACATACGTTGGCGATGTCCTCCACCTGACCACCACGACGAAGTGGAATCTTCTTCATCCAGTCAGCACGGATTTCCTCTGGAAGCTGAGCAGTCATCGCTGTCTCGATGAAGCCAGGAGCCACAGCGTTGGCACGTACACCCTTAGGACCGAGTTCCTGTGCGATAGACTTAGCGAGACCAATCATACCAGCCTTAGAAGCAGAGTAGTTGCACTGACCTGCGTTGCCGTGAACACCAACAACTGAAGACATATTGATGATAGAACCACCACGCTGACGAAGCATGATAGGTGCACAAGCATGGATGAAGTTGAAGGCAGACTTCAAGTTCACATTCAGCACAGCATCCCACTGAGCTTCAGTCATACGAAGCATCAAACCGTCCTTCGTGATACCAGCATTGTTGACCAATACGTCGATAGAACCGAAATCCTCGTGAATCTTCTTCACCACAGCCTCAGTCTCAGCAAAGTCAGCAGCATTGCCAGCGTAGGCACGACAAGTCACGCCCAAAGCCTCAATCTCCTTGCGAGTAGCTTCGAGACCAGCAGCCATATCGTCGTTCAACACCAAATCAGTAAATGCGATGTTTGCACCTTCCTGAGCAAACTTCATAGCGACAGCCTTACCGATGCCGCGTGCAGCACCTGTAACCAGAGCTGTCTTACCACTTAAAAGTCCCATAATTCTTTGATTTTATATAAATGATGAATAAGTTGCTAAATTAACCACCTTCAAGCGCATGGGCTTGTTAGTATTTCCCATATCTCGGGCTTTTGCAGAAATGCTTGAACACCATACTACGCACGTAAGGATAAAGTTCCTCAGCATTCTGCGCTGCATAGCGACCATAGATGTATGGCACCTCGCAACCCTTCAGGCAGTAGTGCATGATTTCAGCAGCGAGACGCACATTGCGAATCTCAAACAATCCCTTGTCGATTCCCTCATTCATGATGCGACGGAAGAGGTTGATTTCATTCTTGTCGAATGTCTTGCGCACCGACTCCACCTTCCACACATCACGGAAGAACTCAGCACGCAGGTTGCCGTTGCGATACACAGCCTCCTTCATCACCTCCAAATGAGCGAAGATGAGTTGCACCATCTTCTCCTCTGGCTGGATGGGTTTGCGAGCCACCTCTTCCATACGCTCATACAAGCGTTCCAACTCTGTCTGGATAACTGCCAGATAGATTTCCTCCTTACTATTAAAATAGGTGTAAAGTGTACGGCGGCCTCTGTTGGCTGCTACTGCAATATCGTTCATTGACGTGTCCTCGAAACCATTTTTTGCAAACAGTTGACGAGCCACGTCCACCAGCAGTGCCCTTGTCTTCTGAACCGACATAATCTTAGCGTTCTTTAGGTATTTGAGTTTGTGATTCGGGTGCAAAGGTACAGAAAAAAACTGAAAGCACAAAGAATTTTGTGCACAACTTTTCATACAAAAAGAACAAACGTCAAGGAATCAGTCATTTATGCAGTGCACAAATAACAACAGAAACATCATTTGTCACCCAAACAGTTCCCGTAATGCCTCTTCCACCTTCCTCACAGGCACAATCTTTATCTTGAACTTTGCTGGGTCAACACCATTCATGTTAGCCTTCGGAATGATGATTTTTCGGAAACCCAGCTTGTCAGCCTCAGCAATGCGCTGCACGATACGGCTCACTGGTCGCACCTCACCACTCAAGCCCACCTCGCCCGTGAAGCAGATGTCTCTTGGAATGCCTGTATCGACATTGCTCGACAACACAGCCGCAATCACACTCAAGTCGATGGCAGGATCGGTCACACGAATGCCACCAGCGATATTAAGGAAGACATCTCGCTGTGGCAACTTGAAACCCACACGTTTCTCCAGAACAGCCAGGAGCATGTTCAACCGTCGCAAGTCGAAGCCTGTAGCCGAACGCTGTGGGGTGCCGTATGCTGCTGTGCTCACTAATGCCTGCGTCTCAATCAACAAGGGACGTACTCCCTCAATCGAACACGCCACAGCCACACCACTCAGTTCCTCACCATCCTTCACGTCGCTCAACAGGAGTTCTGAAGGATTCTCCACAGGACGCAAGCCATTCTGCACCATCTCGTAGATGCCCAACTCTGCCGTCGAACCAAAGCGGTTCTTGATGGCACGAACAATACGGTACATATAGTGCTGGTCACCCTCGAACTGCAACACCGTATCCACCATGTGTTCCAAAATCTTAGGTCCTGCAATCGTTCCCTCCTTATTGATATGGCCAATCACTATGACGGGTGTGTTCGACTCCTTCGCATATTTCAACAACATCGCTGCACACTCACGAATCTGCGTCACACTGCCAGGTGACGACTCCACCGTTTCCGTCGCCATTGTCTGAATCGAGTCAATCACCACCAAATCAGGCTCCACCTGCTTGATGTGCTCAAACACAATCTCAATCATCGCCTCACAAACGACGAGGACATTCGAGGTGTGAGGTGTGAAGTGTGAATCGGGGGTAAGTCTGTCTGCCCTCAGTTTCAATTGTCGTGCACTTTCCTCACCACTTACATACAGCACCTTCATCCCCTTCAGCCTCATCACCGTCTGCAGGATGAGCGTCGATTTGCCGATGCCTGGTTCACCTCCCAACAGCGTCATGCTGCCGGGTACCAATCCACCACCCAGCACACGATTCAGTTCTCCATCGCCCATATTGATGCGTGGTTCATCCTCCGTCTCGATCTTCGACATCGAGATGGGACTTGACTTCACATCCAATCTGAACTCCGAAGCCGCAGTTGGTGCCGTCTTCTTCCCCACTCGATACTCCTGAAACGTGTTCCACTCCCCACAAGCAGGACACTTGCCAATCCATTTTGGACTGTCATAACCACACGAACTGCACACGTATGCTATCTTATCTTTCGCCATAATCGTTCATTTTGTCGTCAAAGTTACGAAAAACTCCCAAATTCTCACCCCAAACTCCTAACTTTTTTATAACTTTGCACATATTTTGTTACAATTCCCCACTCGTGCAGATGAAATTCAGTCGCATCCATCTCATTCTTTTCTTCATCGTGTGCAGCCTCAGCCCGTTGCACGCAACTGAGATTATGCAGCCAGACTCTGTTTGGAATGATTCCATCACCCACATCCGCACTCATCTGCAACGACCAGACACCCTCACGCCCTACACCTGTGCCCTGCATTTCTTTGGGAAGAAAGCCAATGGTGCACCCAAATTGCCAGGACTTCAGGCACTCATCGAAGACGTTGGCATCAATGCCCTTGTGCTCAGTTGGGACCACTTCGTCACTGACAGAGAATGGGCACGCATCACCAACGCCACGTTGAAACAAAACATGACGGAAAGCTGGGTGTGGGACAACGACAGCTTCTCTGGCAACCAATTCGCCCATCCTTTTCACGGAAGCATGTTCTACAATGCGGCACGTGAACACGGGAACTCCTACGGCGTCTCCCTCCTCTATCCCGTAGTGGGTTCCCTCACTTGGGAGGTTTTCTGTGAAACCAACCGTCCTGCTATCAACGACCTTCTCTCCACAGGTATCGGTGGTGCAGCAATGGGTGAGGTGACCCATCGTGTGTCCGACATTTTCTTCGACAACACCAAACGAGGTCCAGAACGTGTCATCCGTGAGGTTGTCGGCACCCTTCTCAACCCAGTACGAGGTCTTCATCGCATCATGTCTGGTGAGATGTTCCGTGTCAACCGCTTCAATGCAGGAAAGAAGGAAGAGCCTATGCCTTACACCTTCCAGATGGGGGTAGGAGATCGCTACATCTACGATCGTGAACCCGTTCATCATCACGCAGGTGAGCGTTACTACGAGCACATCCCCTTTCTTGATTTCCGTTTCAACTACGGCAATCACTTCAACCACCTTGACGAAGACAAAAAGCCTCGTGCCTACGACCAATTCAGTTTTTATGCGCTCGTCAATTTCTCTGATGAACACCCCACTGTTGGTGAATTGGACATTCGGGGACGTATTGGTTCCATGCAACGTCAGCTGCCACATGAATGGAAACTCGACCTCGGCTTCTATCAGAACATCAAATACATTGACCACTACAGCAAAAACTCGAACCAAGCTCCAGGTAACCTCGCCATCATTTCTGAAGCAGCCAGTTTTGGAGCAGGTCTCTATGTTGAACGGCATGGTCGCAAAACCACCCTCACCCACGATTTCATGCTGTCAGCTGTGCCGCTGGGTGGCAGTTCTGCCGACTATTATCCCTTCCGTCGTTATAACTTCGGCACAGGCGCCTCTCTCCGTTACCGTTTCCAGTTTGCCATCAACCGTTATTTCTCTGTAGGTGAAGACTTCTATTTCATGCGCCTCTTCATCTTGAAGGGCGAAACACCAGAGAAACTCGCCATCTATACAGACAACGAATCCCAATATCAGAGAGAGTTGGAAGACGGTATAGAAGCCTGGGGCGACAAAGGCGAACACAGCATCTTCCAAAATCGCCTGTATCTCAATCTCCACCTTTACAAGAATCTTCACCTCAACTTCCAACACGAATTTTATCTCCGTCACGGCAACTACCGCTACTACCCATCCATCACGGGCAAAAGCCACGAATGGAAGTTAGGTATCAACTACGCGTTGTAAAAAAAAAGCGTTAGAATGGGTAGCCGATAGCAAAGTGGAAGGCTACTGCATCTTTGAACTTTCGGATGTTGTAATAAGAAGAACGACCTGTGTCGTAAGGAGCATGAATACCTACACCCAAGTCGAGACGTAGGAGAAGGAAGTCAAGGTCGTAACGGATACCACAACCTGTACCGACTGCGAGAGAATTCAAGAAACCTCCATCGCAAAATTTTCCACCAATAACAGCATCTTCTCCATGCATCAACCAGACGTTACCTGCATCGACAAAGAGAGCTCCTTGTATTTCTTGAACGATGGGGAAACGGTATTCGGCATTCAATTCCAGTTTCATATCACCTGAATGTATGAGGTTGGTGATTCCGTCTGGAGAACGGAAGCGACCAGGACCAAAACTACGCACAGCAAAGGCTCGGACGCTGTTTGCTCCACCAATGTAAAAGAGTTCACAGAAAGGAGCACAATCGGAGTTTCCGTATGTCCAAATCGCTCCTAACTGCGCACGTGTGGCAATAGAAGTCTTTTCCGTCAGGTGGAACGTGTTCTTGAGGGTGAAGAGGAACTTGAGGAACTGGGAATAAGGCGTAAAGAGGAGTTTCTTGTCCTTCTGATAGTAGTCAAAACCAAGGAACTGGTTGGTCAGGTTCAAGAAGTTACCCGACTCCTTCACCGTTCCCTCGAAGTGCATAGAATGTGGGATACGGGTGTTCCACACATTATCATAGATGATAGAGTACTGAATACTTGGGGTGAAATGGTCTTCCAAAGAGGCATAGAGAGAGGTGTTGCGCCGCATGATAGAGTCAAAACGCTCTGTCGTCTCCTGCATCTTGTTGTAGGAAACGGTCAGGGGTGACAATTCATGACTCCATGAACGTGAAGTCTGGAATCCGTATGTAGCCTCAGCGATGAAAGACATGATGCGATAATAGTTGGCTCGATTCAACTGGTCAGCGCTGATTTTGAACCTTGTCGATGTGGGGTATTTGTAGAATCGCTTGTTGAGCCAAGGGAAAGCAATCCAAGGATAAGACAAAGAGATGTCTGCTCCCAACTCATACGAGTCCATCCGTTTGGGAGCATCAAATTGTGTACGTGTCTGCCACTCATAACTGCCTTTCAGTCCAACAGAAAGCGTCTCACCGTGTCGGAAGGCGTTACGTTTGGAGAAGGTGATTCCGAGACTGGGACCTATCTGGGCGTTGGACTTCTGCGTGATGTTGAATCTGGTTTCCACATCAATCAATTGGTCCATCGTCAGATCAAGACGCACATCAAGCGTATCATTAAGGCTGGTGGTGTCACGAGGGATGAAACTGAACCTGATGTTGGAGAAAATGTCCATCGAATGAAGGTTGGTCAGCGTTTGGTCAACCTTCGACTGGTCAAAGATGCGACGGTGCCAAAACTTAAAGTTCTTGAAGAGCACACGTGGAACAATAGGCATACTTTTTCCTTGATACACCACCTTGATACTACGCTCCATCAAGGAGTCATCGAAGGTGTTCATGGTGCGATTCTGACGGCGCAGACGCCCTTCCTCACTATGCATATTCTGACGGATGTAGGCACTCACCTTACCAAAGTAGAACTGGCGATTGGCTTTCTCAGGCATATCCAAATCTGGCGCCACCAGCAGAGTGACACGATAAGGAATGTTGGTGGAATCCGCAAAATAACGCACATATTCTGGGCGATAATAATAGTAGCCGTTGTTACGGAGCGCATTGACAATACGCGTTTTCTCCTCAGTCAAGTCAAGTGTGGAGAACTGACTGCCACGACTGATGTATGGTTCTTCCTTCGTCTCACGGATCAAACTGTCCTGCTCTTCAGGGAAAGCATAACGGATGCTGTCAAAGAGATAAGGCTCACCAAGCGTCACATCATAGGCAATCTTCTTCTGAAACGAACGACGCTGGTCCACCAGATGATAATCAACCTTACCCCTAAAGTAGCCATAGTTCTGCAAAAGGTTAGTCGCCACTTTCACACGCGCGTCAGGAGAGACCTGGGTGATGGTGATGGGGGCAGAAGCGAAGGAGTTGAAAAGCCACTTGTTGAAGCCTGTGCGTTGCTTATCAGCAAGGGCATTGTAAGTCCAAAGCCCTATCTGGAAAGGGGTACGGGCATAAGAACTACCCAGCAAAGCTCCATTGGGCGCATAGTCAAGGGCTGCCTTCACTTCCACCAAAGCATTCTCCTCAGCCAGTGTGCCTTTCTTGTCCTGCACCTTCACCTTGTCGATGCCTGTATAGAGGTACTCGCCCTCAGGCAAGTTGGGAGTGACTGAACATCCTGCCAACATGCCCAATACATATAATATAAATATGTGTATGATGACTTTCTTCATTGTTCTGCTTGCTTCGTGTCTTCTTGTTCTGTTGCGTCACGTCCGTCATTTTCTTTCTCATTTCTTTCTCGCACTGTCTCTTCCTTCTTTCGCCAAATGAGCAGGTCGGAGAGCTTGTCCACCTTTTTGCGTAACAAAACACCTGCACCATTCTTGTCAATCTCACCTTCAACGAGGTTGGAGAAGTCCTTCTCGTGGAAAAGACGGACGTATTGTGTACCACCATTGTCGAGTCGCCATTCGAGGGACACATCATCAATGTAGGCACCTGATTCCCTGTAAACAGCATTGTTGTTGTCAGAGCTGACTTTACCTCCAATGACCACATTCAAACGATCAGAGAAGAATTTGCGAGAGAACTTGAAGGAGTAGTCTGTACGGGTGGAACCATCATTACGCGTCGTCTGTTCCATACCCACATTCACCTCCACCATCGTTGACATTGCCTTGCCTGCAATGTTGTTGATTTCGTTCTGCAAGAAGGCATTGAGGGCATTTCCTGCCGTGAAGCCCTTGCGGTTGTTGCCAGAGAGATACATACCCGTTGCCAACATACCTATTGCAAGCTTGTTCTTTTCTTCAGGCGAACAACTTGCCAGTTCATTCTGTACAGAAATATCCTCTGGTGCCTCGATGGTGAACTCAAGTCCCAAGTCATTCAACGTGCTGGAAATCTTCAGACCTGTGTCGAAAGTGACATTGCGACTGCCTCCGTCGTTATCAGCCACAACGGCTCTCACCCGTTCTGTAGCAGCGATGTTGAGCAAAGGATTGGTGGGGTCACCTGTAAATTCCACGTATGAGCCTGGTTGAATGACCAGCGTCTTCAACGGAATGACAGGCAGCGTGTATTTCATCTCACCTTCATTGACTGTATAACGTCCCTGCATATTGAGCACACCTTCTGGTGTGTAGGTCATGGTGATGGTACCACCACCCTGCACATTGACATAACTCTGCTTGTCAGCTGAGAACTCACCCCTAAGTTTGGCACCATCCTCAATGCTGAGGGAGAGATTCATGTCGATACCCGTGAAGGAAGTCTTTGGAATTTCATCACGTGGTGGTGGAGGAGCGCTGAAATCAACGAAGGTGACAATATCCTCCAAACGGTCAGCCTGATAGAGTGCCGTTTCCGACATGACGTAGGTGATGTTTGTCGTAGGCAGGACACGCACCAAACCACGAATGGTCAGGTCCTTCGTGGAACCAATGACACGTGCAAAGAAGTCTCCATACATTTGACCATAAAGCAGCGATTGCTTGACTTGCTGGGCATCAATGAGCTTAAAGTTACGTCCATTGAGGGAAAGCGACATGAAGATTTCATCGAAGTCAGAGAAGTCCACATAGCCATTAAGGGTCAACGGATTGCTGACATCAGCACCATAGAACTTGAAGGAGTCGAAATCGATGCGACTGTTATTGATGACAATGCTGTCGTTTGCCAATGCAAGATCTATGTTATAAGGAACGGAAAGGAGATGCACATTCTTAGGCAACAAAGCACCATTGAAGAGAAGGGCGCTCATAGGTCCTGTGATCTTCATACCACCAGCCATAGCTCCCTTGAAACCCAAGATCTGGTCGGGCATGAACGGAGAGAGCATCTCCATCGGCACATCCAAGAAGGCAAGGTCAGCATCGAGTGCCCCTTCCCCTTCAGCATTGTAGGTGCCATCCAACTGTAAGACATCCCTATCGTTATAAGCTACGGTCGCATCAATCACGTGACGTGTGTCACCTTGTGGCATATAGGTGAAGCGAGAACCCAAATCACCCATCATCATGCCGTCGTAGGCAAAGTTTTCAGCATTCATGACACCCTCCACCATGAAGTTGTCACCCTGATCAATGTAGGTGGCATCCACATTCAGCATACCATCCATCGTAGGTAATCCAGGCATAGGAACCACGCTCAGCAATTCCCCTATATTGAGGTCGTTGGCAATCACATTGGCGATTTGCTTGCCGATGTCACTTTCATCAGCATACACAGCCACATAACTGCTGTCCGACAAGCACGTCAATCGCACATCCGCCATGATGGGTCGGTTAGGTCGGGTCGTGATGTAGTTATCGCTGTTGATGGAGAACTCCCTGAAGGCAATGATAGGCTTCTGGGGATAGAGGCTGTAGTTGACACACGAATCATTCGCCAGACCTCGCACACCCAAGTCAATGCCCTTGCGGTCTCTCTTGTCGAAGTAAGTCAGATGAGCATCCACTTCATTGGCTTTCAAATAGCCATCCAAATTCGCTCGGAAGGCAGGCATCAACGGCTGGTCACCACATTTCATACCCACATGGTAGTCAAACTTCGTGGAGTCTTGTGCCAACTCGAAGAAGGCAGTGTCCACCCTCACGCTGTCCTTTCTGAAAGCATACACGTGTCCATCACCCCTCAATCCAGTGAGTGGCGATGCGTGAATGTCAGCAGCCATCTCATGGAAACGGATGCCATATATCTTCAGGAGGTCAGACAGAGGATTCTCATTCTTGGCTGTGACATGAAGGGTCATCTCTGGCAAGTAGGACTTAAGCACATCCAGATCCACCTCACGTGCCTTGAACTGCTTCACAACTTCCTTCTGCAGCTTGTCCACTTTCGGCATCAAGTTGAAGAGGTTGTTGGGCGTGAAGAAGGTGAAGTCGAGGTCACCTGTCTGCAAGGTGGCTGAGGTCGTATCCTTCAATGCTTCTGCAAAGAGATAGAAAGCATCTGCTTGGATACTGTCAGCACCCATCTTCAAGTGGAACACATCAACATGAGATTCTACACGGAAAAGCTTGTCCATATTGTAGGAGAACTGCATGTTGCCTGTCGCACTTGCTGTCAAGACATCCTCGCTGAAGCCCATGCTCTGCACATTAGCGTATGGTAAATGCAAATCCATCACACCCTCCACCAGATTTCGTTTCAGGGTGCCGTCAAAGGTGAGGTCAGTCTTCACCTGGTCATTATCAGCCGTCAAAGCCAACTGCAATTGACTTCCCTTCAACGTGGCGTCAGCATTGACGTTGCTGAGGTTGAGCTTGCCCATATAGGCATTCGTCAGGTTGGCTTTGGCATCCAGCGTGGTAGAGGGCGAGAGGAAATCGAAACCACGTCCGTTGGCTTTCAATTTACCAGACAGAACGGTACGTTCATCCAGCGCCACATAGTTGTTCACCACCAGATTGGAGAATGTCATATCTGCCCGATAGGCATCTGATGCCATCACATAACCACCATCCAAATCAATGGAGGCACCATAGGCATCTTTCGCTTTCAACTTGGTTTGCAACGAAAGGTCGTTGGTCACATCCCACAGGGTGGCAGAGCCATCAACAACTGCCTTGCCTGGCACTTTCAGATGCAACTGGCTCACATCAAGAGCTTGAAGATTGCCGTCTGCCTGTAACTGCACCTCGACTGGGCGTACAGGCAATTCTTGATTGAGCATCGTGCAAACATCCCTCGTGTCAGCACCACCCATACGAGTGAAATAGATGATGTCGCCCTTGCCTATCTGCCCTTCGCTGCTCAAAGAGAACGTCTCAGGGTTCTCATCGTCGAAGGCATTCATGTCCATCCGATAAGCCAGAGAGAGGTCGCTGTCTTCCGTCTTCATGTGGAGTTGTGGAATCGTCAGCGACAGCGAATCCATCTCCACCCTACCCTGCGTCTCCATGATGGTCAAGCCCGACTGCTCCTTAGCAGCCAGCTGACGCAGATTCATCGCAAAATCATCGCCCACATACGAGAGCGAATCTATCTTCAAATGGATGTCCTCGAACAACAAATGATTGGGGTCAAGCTGCTGAGACAGTCGGGGTTCTTTCTGCAAGTCATAGGCGACCTTCGATTCCGTCATCTCGAGCCAATCCACACGATAAGCACTCTCCTTCAGGTCAATAAAGGTCTTCGTCTGCATCTCACCCATGTCAGCCACCACCCACGTGCTGTCCGCATTGGGTGTCAGCAGCACCGACAACTTCACCTTCTGCAAATTCAGATCGTCCAGCTGCACCCTCCAGTCAATCGTGGTCGTGTCCTCGGGCACAGAATCGTTCAGCAGCACCTGCAAGTCAGCATCCCTCAACAGCGCCTTGTTTACCACAGCAAGCCCATTCTTGATGTCCGTACTGTGGGAATCAAGACTCAGTTCAGCCATATTTCCCTTGATCACACACGCATCAATCATCCCCTTCGTGTTCAACTTAGCATCGTACAGATGAAAACCATCCACCTCTGCCTGCAACTCGAGCAACGGCAAAGGCTTCACGCTGATGTCCAGTTCCCTGGCAGCCAGCACCGTGTCACCCTCATGAATCGCCAAGATGCCCCCCATCGAGAGATCGAGTGGAAACTTCAGATGAACACTCTCCACCGACACCTCCATTCCCGTCTCCTCACTCAGCATCTCTGCTGCCTTATCCACAGCAAATTTCTGAACAGGAGGTATGTAGAGCAATACGAAAAGTAACAGCAATAAGAAAATTGGAGTTAGCGCAATTCCCAACAGGACGCGCCAACTCCAACCATAGAGCGTATACTTTCCGTACTTTTTCACATTACAAGTTTGGATTGATCTTGTTCCATTCAGAGATTGGAGGAACAATGTTCAGCGTTACGAGCTCGTCACGCATCTTGCAGAGGTGCTCGTAAGAAGCATCCAGCTTCGCCATTTCCTCAGCAGTACCGGTTGGCATCTTGTAGGTGCAACCATTCGTGTCGAGCGTAGTGTCCATCGCCATCATGATGTGGTTGTACTTTTCGTTGTTCACGTAAGTACCAGCTGGCCAACGGAACTTCTCGCCACCCATCACGGAACGAATCATCTCCACAGAGCAGAATGCTGGGCTCTGCCATGAAGAACGTCCACGAAGCTCGATGATCTTCGCACCACCCTTCGTCACATCCACCTTCAGCTGCTCCCACTCTTCCTGAGTGCATGCAGGAGTGCCGATCAACTCGTTGAGAGGCTTGCCAGCCACCTTCACAGCGCTGCCAAACACAGCCATCTGCTCACCATGACCACCGTAAGTGGCGCAACCAGTCACTTCATACTGCTTCACACCAAACTTCTTAGCCAAAGCTGACTGCAGACGAGTGGAGTCGAGGGCAGCAAGTGTAGTCACCTGACCAGGCTTCAAACCAGAGTACAGCAGCGTCACCAGACCAGTCAAGTCAGCTGGATTGAAAATCACAGTCACGTGCTTCACGTCTGGGCAATAAGTCTTGATGTTCTGACCCAGCTCCTCGGCAATCTTGCAGTTGCCAGCCAACAGATCCTCACGGGTCATGCCAGCCTTACGGGGAGCACCACCAGAAGAGATGATGTACTTGGCATCCTTGAACGCCTCAGCCACATCAGTGGTAGCCGTCAGGTTCACGCCATCGTAACCGCAATGGAACATTTCTTCCATCACACCCTCCATACCTGGAGCATACACGTCATAAAGACACACATTTGGAGTCAGCTTCATCGTCAGAGCCAACTGAACCATCGTAGAGCCGATAGCGCCACCAGCACCTACAATCACGAGTTTGTCGTTAGTTAAAAATCCCATAATACTATTGTTTAATTTAAGTGTTACTCATTATATGTGCAAAGTTACCTCTTTTCCCGATACTACACAAGAAAAACAAAGTTTTTTC
Source organism: Bacteroidaceae bacterium (assembly GCA_017614895.1). Lineage (GTDB taxonomy): Bacteria > Bacteroidota > Bacteroidia > Bacteroidales > Bacteroidaceae > Minthosoma. Next base: position 64,325 of record JAGAAZ010000055.1, read on the forward strand.
TCAAAAAGCACAAAACTTTTTCATCTGCATCGTCTGAAACATCATCTATTGCTCTTGCCCGATGCCAGCAATCGCCATTCCCACACCCCTCTGATGCCCTTCGTGATCCTCACCCTCACATACCTATAGGCTTTCTTCACCTCATCCACATGGGGCGACTTTCGCTGCACATCAGAATGCCCCCCACAAGGCTCCCAATGTTGCCCGTCAGTCGAGCCTTCCAACACATAAGCATGACCCTCTGTGGGACGCACGAAACAGAGCTCGCTCCTGCCAATCTTCATCTTCTTACCCAAATCAGCCACCAACCAACAGAGGGTGTCCGTTTCTGTTGCCATCCATCGCGAACCATTCTCCCCATCAGCGGCAAATGCTGCCACAAACTGCTCTGTGCGCTGGCATCTTTCATCCTGGTTATGTCTGATTTTCTTGGGCTCCATCGTGCTCGACGCCTTCATATCCACAGGCTTCAACTCTTTGGCACTCTTCACCTTACGAAGTGCCCCCACCCCGTCCAGCGTCACCTTCACCTGCTGGATGGTGCCATCCTCGTTGAAGTGCAACCTATTCACATACGTCTGCCTGTTGGTGCTCCTTCGACCAAACTCCAAGAAAGCGAAAAAGTAGTCATCATCCACATTGAACACACAGCCGTGTCCAGGACCAAACACACCCGTCTCCACATTGGTGGTCGATACCAAATCATGGGCAGGAGTCTCGTATGGACCCATGGGCGACGTACGGCTCATCATGTAGTAATACTCATAGCGCTCATCGCCTCCGATGGTATAGAGATAATAATAGATGCCCTTCCTTTTGAAGAAGATAGGACCCTCCGAATACTCCTTCCGACGCGTCTCCAAAGTACGTTCCTCCGTCATCGTCATCATGTCGTCAGCCAACTTCGCCACATGACGACCTCCCCAGAACACATACGCCTGTCCGTCATCATCCACAAACACCTCCGCATCAATGCCGCCACGATCCTCTCCCTGCCGCAATGTCGCCTCCCTCGCAAAAGGCTTGGTAAACTCATCCTTTCCCCTTGCCAATCGGAACGGACCCTCTGGACTGTCAGCCACACCCACATGCATGATGCCATTCACCGTCGGATAGATGTACCATCGTCCGTTCCGCTCCACCGCCTTGCTGGGTGCCCAATACTTCTCACCATCAGCCGAAGGGAAGCACACCCCCTCAAAACTCCAATGCACAAAATCCTTCGACTTCCACACCACAGGAGGTCCCGACGTGTCCAATCCCCTGCCATACCCATCCGTTGTGGCATAGCAATAAAAGGTGTCCCCCACCAGCTCAATACTGGCATCCGCAATCATATCCGGCACCAATGCCCTTCCAAACGGATTTGCCACCTGCGCCCCTGCCGTCAGCCAGCACAGGCAACACCAAACAAACAAGATGTACACTTTAATTTTAGTTGAGGTTTTCATAGGGCGAAGAAGCATTAGAACGAAGACTAATTTTACACTACAAAGGTACGACTTTTTCAGTTAATATGCAAGTGTTTTGAAAAATTTTGCATAAAAATTCCACAGTTGTCTTCAGTTTCTTCAGTTGACAGTTTTCTCAGACGTGGATACAGAATACGGTTTTTTAAAGGCGAAAAAATGTGGTACAGATGGCAGATGGCAGTTTTCTCAGCAGCACATCAAA
>JAGAAZ010000056.1 GCA_017614895.1 Bacteroidaceae bacterium
CGTAGCTATGAGGAAGCCGTGAAGCAGAACGGCTATTGGATGGGACAGATGACGAACTATGTCCTCTATGGCGAAGATGATGATGCCATCTATGTGGATACCGTCAAAGGCATCACCGCTGCCGATATTCAGGAAGTGGCTCGTCAGATCTTCAGAAGCGGCAACCGCATCGAAGTTGGCATGACCAGCCCAATGGAAGACGTGGAACAAGCAAAGAACAACGAATAGCGTGAAGAACTCCAATATGTACACACATCATTACAGGCTACTGGCAGTGCTGCTGTCAGTAGCCTTTACACTATTTTCTCAGGCGCAGGATATCGCTCCACAGCCTCTGAATGCAGAGCAGCGTGACACCGTTGTGGTGGATAACACTCAACTATCAACTGTCAACACCCAACTGTCAATTGTCGAAGACCAACAGCCGTGGGATCAGCGTGTCAAGCTTGCGCTCGACCAACTGGCTCGTGAGGCTGACCGTGCCCCTTTCACAGCAGGTATCAGCGTGTGGGATTTGACGGACGACTGCTTCTTCTGGGGCTACAACCGCCACAAAGTGCTCCGTCCTGCCTCCACCCAGAAGGTGCTCACTGCCATTTCAGCCCTTAGCACCATCGGTGCACAGCACTCCATTAACACACGATCTTATTACACAGGCACTCTCGCTGAAGATGGTACCCTTCAAGGTGACATTTACGTGGTGGGCGATTTCGACCCCATGTACTCCCATGCCGACCTCAAGGAACTGGCTCGTGCCGTTCGTGACCTCGGTGTCAAACGGATCAGTGGAAAGATCTACGGCGATTCCAGTATGAAGAATGCAGACCTCTATGGCAATGGCTGGTGCTGGGATGATGTACCCAGCAAGTACGAGCCTTACCTCTGTGCCCTGATGGTCGAGCGTGGCAGGGTCTATCCCAATTTCGGCTCCTACTCCAAGGATGCCTCCTTCCACCCTGCTGCCCACTTCGCCTATGCGCTGGGTCAGGAACTCAAGAATCTGGGTATCACAGGCACCAGTGCGGCAGTCGTGCCCTACGGTCAGAAGGACTACCCTGGAGGCGGTCGCAACTTCCACACCACCACACGCACCATCGAGCAGGTGATGCAGCGTATGCTCAAGAACTCCGACAACCTCCATGCTGAGGCGGTCTTCTTCCACTTGGCGAATGCGGCGGTCAGCAAACGCTGTTCATGGAAAGATGGTGCCAAGCAGGTGGAAAGCATCCTCCGTCGGGCTGGTGCCTCTCTTGATGGCATCGAAGTGGCAGACGGCAGTGGCGTGTCGCTCTACAACTACGTCACCCCTGACGCCCAACTCGCCATGCTCCGCTATGCCTTCCAGAACCCCAGCATCTATCAGACCTTCTATCAGGCACTCCCCATCGCTGGTGTGGACGGCACCCTCGACGAACGTATGAAGACAGGTCCTGCCTACCGCAATGTGCGTGCCAAGACGGGCACCCTCGAAGGCGTCATTGCCCTCGCAGGCTATGTCACTGCCTCCAACGGTCACCAACTCGCCTTCTCCATCCTCATCAACGGCACCCTCTCCTCCAAAGTCGCCCGCGACTATCAAGACCGCTTTTGTCAGGAGCTGGCAAGATGATGCATTTTTTGCCTCCCCCGTGGACCCGTATTTTTTCTCGTGGGAGCGCAAATTTCGTCTGTGTCTTGTATTCACTTATCCGTACGTTGAGCTACGCTCTAAGTTACTCTCGTTCGGAAAAACTCAAATATATTTGGTTTTTCTCTCACTTATCCGTAACTTTGTGGGCGAAAACTACACATTAATATATTAGGAAAGCAATGGTTAAGCACATTATTCTCTGGACATTGAATCCGGAACTCTCAGAGAACGAGAAAAAAGAAGTGAAAAAAGGTATCAAGGAGGGACTTGAAGGACTGGTGGGCAAGGTGCCAGGACTCCTTGAGGTGAAAGTGCACATTGACGGTCGTCTGGCTTCATCGAATGCGGACGTGATGCTCGACAGCACCCTCGAATCGGAGGAAGCCCTGAAGGGCTATGCACAGCACCCTGAACATGTGGCTGTGGCTAACGGAAAGGTGCGTCCTTACACAGTACAGAGAAGCTGCTTGGATTTTGAAATCTAAATGGAAAGAATCATGAAACAGTTGACTGTAGTGAAAGTGGGGGGCAAGATTGTGGAGGACGAAGGGAGCCTCCAGCAGTTGCTCCGAGACTTCAGCGCTATCGAGGGTGCGAAGGTGCTGGTGCATGGAGGTGGCAGGTCGGCCACGAAAGTGGCTGCTCAGTTGGGCATCGAGAGCACGATGATTGGTGGTCGTCGTGTGACGGATGCCGAGATGCTGAAAGTGGTGACGATGGTGTATGGCGGCTTGGTGAACAAGAACATCGTGGCACGTCTGCAAGCTTGTGGCATCAATGCCTTGGGCTTAACGGGTGCTGACATGAATGTGATGCTGTCGCACAAACGTCCCTTGAAAAAGGTGAAGATGGATGACGGAACTGAGCAGATGGTGGATTTCGGCTTTGTGGGCGATGTGGATCAATGTGACGGACGTATGCTTGCGACGCTGATAGGAGAAGGTGTGGTGCCTGTGATGGCTCCATTGACGCATGATAAACAGGGCAACCTCCTGAACACCAATGCGGACACCATCGCTGGTGAGACAGCTAAGGCGCTGGCCCCTTACTTCGATGTTACCCTCATCTATAGTTTCGAACACGCAGGTGTGCTGACTGACCCAGAAGATGAAGCTTCGGTCATCCCACATATCACAGATGAAAGTTTCGAGCAGTTGAAGGCAGACGGCATCGTTAGTGGTGGCATGATTCCCAAGATTGAGAATGCCCTTGAAGCAGTCAGCGCTGGTGTGAAAAGGGTGATTATCACAAAGGCAGACGCCATTGATGGCACAAAGGGAACGGTGATTAGTTGAGAGTTTAGGGTTTAGAGAGATGAATTTCAAGCACGATATCCTTCCGTTGAAGAACATCATCTTCAGAACGGCATTACGCATCATCCTGAACAGGGAGGAGGCGGAGGACATCGTGCAGGACACGCTCATGAAGTTGTGGGAAAGGCGTGACGAGTTGGAGAAGGTGGAGAACCTGGAGGCTTTTGCCTTGACAATGGCTCGAAACCTTGCCATCGACAGGAAAGAGAAGATGGACAACCAGCACGTATCGTTGGAGGAAGAGGAGCATGATCGCCCTGATGACAGGCAGGGGAACACGGACAGCGGGCTGATGCGCCAAGAAACACGCAGTTTCATCAACGACATCATCAATGCGCTGCCTGAAAAACAACGAACGATCCTACAATTAAGAGACATTGAAGGAAAAACTTATAAAGAAATAGCAGAAGTGTTAAGCATTTCAGAATCAGACGTAAAAGTAACACTCTTCCGTGCGAGGAATGAGATGAAAGAAAAAATTTTGCAAAAAAAATCACTTTTCTTGTAACTTTTTTGATTCTCATCCGTCGTTCTTATTAGAGAGTACAAAAACTCACTCGGAAAATGGATTACAAGTACATAGAACAACTGTTGGAAAGCTACTTCGCCTGCACCACTACCTTGCAGGAGGAGCAGATTCTGCGTTCGTTCTTCTCTCAGGAGGATGTACCTGGACATTTAGTGCAGTATGCCGACCTCTTCAACTACGAAACTGAGGCAAAGGCTGAAATGCTGGGTGAGGATTTTGATGAGCGCATGATGGCTTGCATCGAGGCAAAGGAGGAGAAGGTAACCAAGGCACACATCGTCAAGTTGACGACACGCCACATCGCTCCTTTCTTCAAGGCCGCAGCAGTCGTTGCGATGGCACTCACCATCGGACGTGCAGCAGAGCATGCTATTGGCGAGCAAGAGGCTGCGGAGAACAGCAATGTGGTGGCAGTTGACCCCTACATCAAATCAAGTGATGTACGCC